>JBKJQU010000033.1:0-12240 GCA_046594995.1 Aestuariivirga sp. | reverse complement strand
GTGGTTGAGGAAACCTTCCGTCGTGCCATAGGTCACCGGGCGGCCCGGTGTCTTGCGGCGGCCGCGCATCCTCACCCAACCGATGTCGAGAAGAATGTCGAGCGTGCCTTTCGAAATTGCCACACCGCGAATTTCTTCGATTTCGGCGCGTGTGATCGGCTGGTGATAAGCGATGATCGAGAGTGTCTCCATCGCAGCTTTCGATAACTTGCGCTGCTCGACGGCTTCTCTGCGCAGGATGTAGCCCAAGTCGTCGGAGGTGCGGAACAGCCACTTGCCCGCAACCTCGACGAGGTTCACGCCGCGATTGGCGTAATTTGCCTGCAGATCCGCAAGAAGCTTTTCGGCCTCTGCACCTTCGGGAAGAAAGCTTTTCAGGTGCGAAAGGTCCACAGGCTCGGCTGCCGCAAAAAGAATTGCCTCGACAATGCGCAAGTGCTGGTTGCGGTCGGCACGCGGATGCAGGGTGACAACCGCCGAAAGTGAACCCTCGTCCCCCTCCGCGTCCTCATCATCCATCGCCTCCGCCTCTCCTTCGAGCACCGGTTCAACAATATCTTCCGGCTCACTTGCAGATTCGATGGCCGCGTTGTTGTGGCTTTGCACTTGTTTACTCCTTCACCGCCGCGCTCACGCGGCACTCGCCCTGCGGCGGAGGTAGAGCGGCTTGAAGGGTCCCTCCTGCCGCAGTTCCAGCAATCCTTCGCGGGCCAGTTCAAGGCTCGCAGTGAAACTCGATGCCGTCACAGAGCGCCGCATGCCCGGCTCCATCATATAGTCTGCCAGCCAGCTGTCGAAGGTGCCCCAGTCGTCCATCACGCCCACGAGCCGCTCCAGCGCGATGCGGGCCTCCTTGATGGACCACGTCGGTTGTTTCTTTATCGTATAGGTTTGCCGACGCATCTTTTTCTGGCGGCGCTCGGCATAGACTTTCAGAAGGTCGATGAGGTTGTCGGCATATTCGCGCTTGGTATCGAACTGCAACGGCTCCGGCGCGCCGCGGGCAAACACGTCCCGCCCCAGCACGTTGCGCTTCATCAGGTTTTCGGAAGCGGTTCGCATGGCTTGCAGCCGTTGCAGCCGGAAGGCCAGCCGGGCCGCAAGATCTTCGGGCGGCGCCTCGTCCGATCCCGGCGGCGCCGGGATCAGCAGGCGTGATTTCAGGTAGGCCAGCCATGCCGCCATCACGAGATAATCCGCCGCAAGTTCAAGTTGCAGCCGCCGCGCCTTTTCGATGAAGACGAGGTATTGCTCTGCCAGTGCCAGGATCGAAATCTGCTTCAGGTCGATCTTATGGTGGCGGGCGAGTTCAAGCAACAGGTCGAGCGGGCCTTCAAACCCGTCGACGTCGATAATCAACAGCCCGTTGTCAGGAACAGATAACGGGGCAGCGCGCACAGGCGCCTCGCCATCCGGCCAAGCCTGTTCCGGGGCGGTTGCCCCATCCTGTGTCTCGTTGGTGTTTTCGGCTTCGTTCACGCGTGTTCCCGTCCGTTCATCGCCTTGATACCAAGGGATAGGGTGTGATTCGCCGTCAAGCCTCAACTTATCCCCAGTTTCACCGGGAAGCGATAACCTCGAAATCCTTCAGCGCCGCCTTGCGGTCGAAGGGCTGTGGCTTGCGAATGGTCTTGAGCGCCGCCCTCGCCCGCTGCAATGCCTTGCCGCGCAAATCACCTGCGGCGGCGGCGACCTCCTGCATCTCGTCCATCTCGCCGTTGCAGTGAAGCACCACATCGCATCCGGCATCGAGAGCCGCGCGGGTCTTCTCCGTGTAGCTGCCGGAGAGGGCCTTCATCGAGAGGTCATCCGTCATCAGCAGGCCCCGGAAGCCGATCTCGCTGCGGATGATGCCCGATATGATCTTCTTCGAATGTGTCGCCGGGGCTGTCTTGTCAAGGGCGGTATAGACGACATGCGCTGTCATCGCCATTGGGGCGTCTGCGAAGGCTGCAAAAGGAGGAAAATCGACCGCCGCAAGTTCTGCCCGGCTTGCCTCGACCACGGGGAGTTCCATATGGCTGTCGGCCCGCGCACGGCCATGGCCGGGAATGTGCTTGATCACCGGGATGACGCCGCCGTCGATAAAGCCCGCGGCATGCGCCCGTGCCAGCGCCATGATCGCCTCGATGCGGAAGCTGTAGGCCCTGCTGCCGATGATCTCATGCGCACCGGGCTGCGGCACGTCAAGAACCGGCACGCAATTGGCATTGATGCCAGCTGCGATCAGGTCCTCCGCCATTAACCGCCCGATGTTGCGGGCGCTCCGGAGTGCCGCCACCGGATTTTCTTCATAAAGTACGCCATAGGCACTGGCGGGGGGATATTTCCGCCAGGCGTTGTTCGGAGGTCCAAGCCTCTGCACACGGCCTCCCTCCTGGTCGATGAAGACCGGTGCATTCTTCCTGCCCACCGCCTCGCGGAAGGAAGTGGTCAGGGCCATGAGCTGATCTGGAGTCTCGCAATTGCGCCGGAAAAGTATCAAGCCAAGTGGATTTAACTTTGCGAAGAATTGCTTCTCGGCTGCCGTGAGTGATGTTCCCAGGCAGCCGGAAATGAAGGCTCTGATAGCGACCATGCTTGAATTGAAACCTTCGAGCCCTATTGGCTTCTGACAATGCAGTCGCGCTCGCCCGCCTGAAACAACGCGCTGCACACGCGGGTTGCCTCGCTGCGGTTCTTGATGGGACCGAGACCAAGCTGAAAGCGTGTGCTGCCGCCAACCTTCGACTGGGCCACACGCTGCGGCAATCCTCCGACGACGGTGGGGTAAAGGCTGCTCAGGCGGCCATATTCGGACTGTGCCTCGGCCTGGCTCCGAAAAGACGCGAGTTGCACAACATAACCGGAACCGCCAGTTGAAGCTTGCTGCGGCGCGGGTTCTTCAACCTGTGCGGGCGCGGGTGCGGGCGTGGCCGCCGTTGTGGTCTTGGGCTGCACTGCGGCCACTTGCGTTTCCTCAGCGGGCACTGCGGCATCCGTATCGCTCGAACCGCGGAAGAGATCCATGATCGTCTTCTTCTTCTTCACCGGTGCGGCTTCGGCACCGTCCTGCTGCGAAATGGGCTCGTTTGAAGCAACGGACTCATTCTGGGAGGGTGGAGCAATGGGTTGTGCGGGCGGAACGAGAACCACCGGTTCAGCACCGAAATCCTGCTCCTCGGGTTGTGCCGCAACCGCCTTCTTCTTGACCGGTGTCGCAGCTTGCTTTGCAGCCGCCTCTTTCTTTTTCACAGGCTTTACGATCACATCCGGCTCGGCAATCTGTTCGCCGGATGTAGTTTCCGCCCCGGCGGAGGTTGGCTCCGGGGGCGGCAAGGCGGCTGTACTCATGGATGAGGCATCGGTCGCCGGCTTCAGCGCGGGAGGGGCGGTAGACCCCTGCTCCGGCTGCGCGGCAGCTGCGGCGATCTTCTCGATGCCAGTCTGGTCGAGACTGCCCTGCTGGTCATTGCCGGGCGGTGGCGGCAATGGCAGTGGTGCCGGCTCGTCAACCGTCGTGCCATCGGCAGCCGGAAGATCCGGCGCAGGTATCTGGTTAATGCCCGCGGCGGGTTCAGCGGCTGCCGGCTGAACCGGAATCTCTTCCGTCGGCAGCACCTGGTCGCCCGTCACTTCCTGGTCGCCCACGATGCGGTCGTAGATCTGCTTCCGCTTCACGCCAGGTGCTTCGCCCTGAGCGTCTGCAGGCTGTTCCGGCGCGGTCTTGGCGGGATCGGCGGGAGCTTCAACCAGCGGAACCTGGTCGGTTGTCGTTGTTGTGCCGGTGGTGGCAACGTTCTTCATCTTGGTGTTGTAAAACCACACCACGCCGCCGGTAACGAGTGCAGCCACCAGCAGTGCCAGAAGCAAAAGCCATGGCCCGCTGGAACGGCGTTGCTCTTCCTCGTAGCCACCATCCTGCTCGCGGTAGGCGTTCTGATAATCCCTGGCGCTGGCGCGCTGACGCGGCGCCGGATCGTCTTCGAAGACCTCCTCGTGGTCATCGTCCACAGGACGCGGACGCCCGCGTCCGCTGACTGCGGGCGGTCGGCTGAGCCTCGGGCCGTTGCGCGGATCATCCTCGAATTCATCACCGGCAAAACCACGCGGCTCTCCGCTGCGGGCATAGGGATCCGTCACGGGGGGCCTGCGAACCGGCGGGCGGGTGCTGCTGAAGCCGGGGCCAGCACCGGGCTGATCGGCACCATAGTTCCGCGGCGGAGGTGGCTGCATCGCGGCAGGCCGTGGCGGCGGCGTATAGCCTGTGGACGGATCGATCGGACGGTAGGCCGGAGCCGGAGGCTGGGTGCGCCCGCCGCCAAGCGCCGAGGGACGCAGGAACGGCGGCTGGCTGCGTTCGCCGCCCAGTGCGGGCCGGGGCGGCGTCAGCGGTGGCGGTGCGCCAAGGGCCGGACGCGGTGGCTGCGTCGATTCCACTGCAGGCCGGGCCTCGCGGCGGGGCGCTGCAACTTCATCTTCGGCGAAACTGAACTTTGGGCGGCCCGCAGGTGCAGCCGGCGGAACGGTACGGGCAGCGGGCGGCGGCGGTGCGGAGGGCTTCGCAGGCGCACGCGGCGGAATGCTGAGAGAAGGCTCAGGCGCGGACGACCTGGCCTCGGCGCGATTACGCGCGGCCTGAACGCGCTGTTCTGCCAGCTTCTCGGCGGCGGCACGTTGAGCACGGAGCTTCTGGGCCAATGCATCCTGGGCTGCAGGATCGGGTCCGCGCTGCGGCTGGGCTGCCGCTGGCTGAACGGGTTCAGGCGCGGCCTTGGGCGCAGCGCGTGGCGCCATGGGCGCAGGCTTCGTCACCGGCTGGGGTGAACGGGGCGCTGATCTTGCCGCACCGGCCGGAGGCGGCTGCGGTGATGACGGTGTTTTGAATTCTTCAGACAGTTTCGGCATCTCCTTGGCACCGATTCCGAGACGCTCGCGCCAGTTGCGTTTATCGGCGCCCGTGCCGTTGGTCGAGTTCTGATCCATATGACCCTTTTCGCCCCTACATCTCTTCGGCGGGCCTCACCCCAAGGATCCGAAGGCCATTTGCCAAGACATACCGAATCGCACGCAAGAATGCGAGCCGTGTAATTGATACCTTAACCTCGTCCTTCAAAATAAATCTTAATTGCGGCGAGTCTTTGCCCTTGCTCCACAGCGCGTGGAAATCGCCAGCGAGGTCAAAAAGATAGAAGGCAATCCGGTGCGGCTCATGCGACTGTGCGGCAGCCTCCAGAAGCCTCGGGTACTCAGCAATCCGCCGGATCAGGCCAAGTTCCGATTCATCCGTCAGCAGGCTGAAATCGGGAACGCCGTCCGGAATGCCCTCTTCCGCAGCGTTGCGCAACACCGAGCAGGTCCGGGCGTGTGCATACTGCACGTAGAATACCGGATTGTCCTTCGATTGCTCCGTCACCTTGGCGAAATCGAATTCGAGCGGCGCCTCGTTCTTGCGGAACAGCATCATAAAGCGCACGACATCGGAACCGACCTCGTCCACCACGTCGCGCAGCGTCACGAACTCGCCCGCCCGCTTTGACATGCGAACAGGCTCGCCCGCGCGGAACAGCTTCACGAGCTGGCAAAGCCTGACGATGACCTCGACATTGCCCTTGCCCGCAAGAGCCGCCGCAACGGCCTCCAGCCGCTTCACATAGCCGCCGTGATCGGCGCCGAGCACATAGATTAGTTCCTTGTAGCCACGCAGGATTTTGTTGCGGCTGTAGGCTACGTCCGATGCGAAATAGGTGAAGGAACCATCCGACTTCAAGAGCGGCCTGTCGATGTCGTCGCCGAAGTCGGTGGCGCGGAACAGTGTCTGCTCGCGGTCTTCCCAGTCTTCGGGCACCTCGCCCTTGGGCGGCGGAAGGCTACCCTGATAGACGTGGCCGGCCTTGCGCAATGCGGCAATAGTATCGGAAACCTCGCCTGAATCATGCAGCGACTTTTCCGAGAAAAACACTTCCTGCCTGATATTGAGCGACGCAAGATCATCGCGGATCAGGTCCATCATCATGGCCATGGCCTTCGCCCGCACGGTGGGAAGCCATTCCGCTTCTTCCATGTCGAGCAGCGCCTTGCCATGTTCCTTTGCCAGCGCCTCGCCGACGGGCTTCAGATATTCGCCTGGATAAAGGCCTGCAGGAATTTCGTTAATCGCCTCGCCCAGCGCCTCGCGATAGCGCAAGTATGCCGAGCGCGAGAGCACATCGACCTGCGCGCCCGCATCATTGATGTAGTATTCGCGCGTAACTTCATAGCCGGTCTCGACCAGCAACTGCGCCAGAGCATCACCGAACACAGCACCCCGGCAGTGGCCCACGTGTAAAGGGCCGGTAGGATTGGCGGAAACATATTCGACATTGGCCCTCAGGCCGCGCCCGAGCTTCGATTGTCCGTAGGCTGAACCAAGCTGCAGCGCGGCCTCAAGTACGCGCGGCCACACCCCTGCCTTGAGCCGCAGGTTGATGAAGCCCGGCCCTGCGATCTCGACAACATCGATATCAGCATGCTCGCGCAGTCTCGCGGCGATGAGTTCGGCAAGCACGCGCGGCGGCTTTCCGAAGTGCTTGTTCAGCACCATCGCGGCATTGCTCGAGATGTCGCCATGCGTCGAGTCGCGCGGCGGCTCTGCAGTGATCCTGGTGAAATCAGGAGTGCTCGCACCCTGCTCCTTGGCAACTGCCGAAACGGCATCCCGGATCGCCTGCAGGAATTCGGAAAACAGGTTCATGACCTACACTAAACTGTTGAAATGACGGAATTCCCCCGCCCTACCGGAAAAGCGGATCAAGGTCAAACAGGCGTTTGTGCTGGTCCAGCGCGTAGCGGTCCGTCATGCCGGCGATGTAGTCGCAAACCTGCCGCGCACGGCGGGGCGTATCGCCCGGATCGGCATTGCCGCGCCAGCTTGGCGGCAGCAGCTTGGGGTCGTTCATATGCGCCTCGAACAGGTCGCGCACCACGCGGCGCGCCCGGTTCATGATGTCCTCGACGCGCTCATGGCGATACATGCGCTCATTGAGGAAGGACTGAAGCACCCGGTTCTTTTCACGCATCTGCTCGCCGAAACAAACCATCCATTCGCCCAGCGCGCGCACATCACCGGCAGTTCTCGGCTTGAACTTTTCGGCACGCCGCCTGGTTTCTGTGATGACGTCGATCACCATGTCTGCCATCACCCGGCGCACGGTTTCATGTACGATGCGGTCCTGTTCGAGATCGGGATAGAGCATCAGCACCTGCGACAGTGCCTCGCCTGCCAGCGGCACATCGCCAAGATCGATCAACCCGAAAAGTCCGGCGCGCAAGCCATCGTCAATGTCATGCGCATTGTAGGCAATGTCATCCGCAATGGCCGCCACCTGCGCTTCCGCCGACGCGTAGGTCGAAAGTTCAAGCTCATGGTCAGCCGCATATTCGAGAATCGCTTCAGGCAAGCCACGCTCGCGGTATCGCCCCACCGGATCGCCCTCGGCATTGATCAGCGGGCCATTGTGCTTCACCAGCCCTTCCAGTGTTTCCCAGGAAAGGTTCATGCCGTCGAACAGCGCATAGCGCTTCTCGAGCTTCGTCAGGATTCGGAGCGACTGTGCATTGTGGTCGAAGCCGCCATAGGGCCGCATCAGCATGTCGAGTTCGCGCTCGCCCGCATGACCGAATGGCGTGTGGCCAAGGTCATGCGCCAGCGCCAGGGCCTCGGCCAGGTCCTCGTCCAGTCCCAGCGCGCGGGTAACCGAGCGTGCGACTTGCGCCACCTCGATCGTGTGCGTCAGCCGTGTGCGGTAGTGATCGCCCTCGTGATAGACGAAGACCTGCGTCTTGTGCTTGAGCCGCCTGAAAGCCTGGCTGTGGATGACGCGGTCGCGGTCGCGCGCAAACGCGGTACGGAGCGGGCTTTCGGCTTCCGATACCACCCGCCCCCTGGTCTTTTCGGGATCGGAAGCAAATGGCGCCGTAAACCGCTTCATGATCGAATCCAGAATCCGTTGACAAGGCCGAAGATCGCCCCAACATACACGGTTATGATCACTGCCATCACCCTTACCGACCGGGCCGCCACGCGAATTCGTGAAATCGTCTCGAAAGAGCCGGGCAAGGTTGCCCTTCGCATCGCCGTGAACGGCGGCGGCTGTTCCGGGTTCCAGTATGAGTTTCAGCTGGCAGACGCGGTGGCGGACGACGATCTTGTTGTCGAGAACGATGGCGCCAAGGCACTGGTGGACCCTGTGAGCCTTGGCTTCCTGGAACATTCCGAAATCGACTTCGTGGACGACCTGATGGGCCAGTCATTCCGCATCCGGAATCCGAATGCCACATCGTCCTGCGGCTGCGGCACCAGCTTCTCGATCTGACGGCCCTTGCGGGAGCAAGCGGGCGCCGTCATCATGGCCGCCATGAAAATCGCCACATGGAACGTCAATTCGATCAAGGCCCGCCTTGAACACGCAGTGACCTGGCTAAAGGAAACCCAGCCTGACGTCGCCTGCCTTCAGGAACTGAAGTGCGAGGATCAGACCTTCCCGGCGCAGGCCTTCGAGGATTTGGGCTACAACGTCCTCACCCACGGCCAGAAAACCTACAATGGTGTTGCACTCCTTTCCAAGATGCAGGGCGAGGACGTGAGGCGTGGTCTCAACGGCGAGCCGGAAGATACACACGCCCGATATCTGGAAGCGACCTTCGCCAAGGGCCAGCGCACAGTGCGCGTCGCCTCGATCTATCTGCCGAACGGCAATCCCGTCGACACCGACAAATTCACCTACAAGCTCCGCTGGATGGATCGCCTGCAGGAGCACGCTGCCGAGCTGCTAAAACTCGAGGAACCGCTCGTGCTGGCTGGCGACTACAATGTCATACCGACGCCCGTTGATGCGCGCTTTCCGGAAAACTGGATGGGTGACGCCTTGTTCCGTCCGGAATCGCAAGCCAAATTCCGCAAGCTCCTGAACCTCGGCCTTACCGATGCTGTGCGCCAGATCCACGGTGACACGCCGGGCATCTACACGTTCTGGGACTATCAGGCGGGCGCTTGGCAGCGGAACAACGGCATCCGCATCGATCACCTTTTGCTGAGCCCGCAAGCCGCCGACTTGCTGCTTTCGGCGCGTATCGACAAACACACCCGCGAGTGGGAAAGACCGTCGGACCACGTTCCCGTCATCATCGAGCTCAAATAAAAAAGGCCGCCGGGTAACCGGCGGGCCTCTCAGTCAGACTGGGGAAGGGAAACTTACTTTGCAGCCTTGACGCCGAAAGCAGCCATGCTTGCCTCGAAGGGCTTATAGGCTTCCTTGGCGGCGTTCATGTAGATGTCGCTGAACTTGGTCATCTGCGAAACGAGCGTCTCGTAGCTTTCCTTGGCGAAGGACTGCTGAACCTCGAGGACCATGTCGAAAGACTTGGCGGCGGTCGCCTTTTCGAATGCGGCAGTGCCCTGCTCAAACGACTTGCGCGAAAACTCTGCGGCTTCCTGTACAAAGGTCTGGAGACCCTTTGTCATGGCAGTGGAAGAAGCCACGTATGCTTCAACACCGTCTTTGCCGAAAGACTGGAACTCTTCAAAGGACTTCATCATTGTGTATCTCCATTAGCCATAAGATTGAATGTGCCTAATATGTGCACTGCAGCATAAAAGTCAATACGATTTTGCATTGCAACATATTCATCCTTTGGTATTGAGCAGCAGGTTTACCACTCGCTAACGGTCAATGGGCCAGAGTGATTCCCGAGCTGGGGATAAAGGCGATGGTGAAGACTGGCAGCGTTGGCCGGTCTGCATGTGTTGTGCTAATGGTCGGTGGGTCGGCCACGGTGGTGGAGTTGTCATGAAGTTAATGGATTTCCGGCGCAATCGATTTGCGTCAAGGGCAGCAGTGCCAAACTGGCGCGCCGCGTTCGCGACAGTTCTCTTGACCATCGTGATCGGCGCCTTCGCTGGCGCAGCAGAGGCAAATCCAAAATTCTCGGCCGTCACGGTCGATGCCCGCACCGGCAAGCTCCTCTATGCGGAGAACGCGGATTCGATCCGCCATCCCGCATCCCTTACCAAGATGATGACGCTCTATGTCCTGTTCCAGGATTTGAAGAGCGGCAAGATCAAGCTTGATTCGCCGATCCGCATGTCGAAGCGCGCGGCCTCCATGGCGCCATCGAAGCTCGGCGTGAAACCTGGTAATTCCATCACAGTCGAAATCGCCATCAAGGCGCTGGTGGTGAAGTCAGCCAATGACGTTGCAGCCGCCGTTGCCGAGAACCTCGGCGGCACTGAAAGTGAATTTGCCCGCCGCATGACGCGCACGGCGCGCGCGATCGGCATGAGCAAGTCCACCTTCGCCAATGCTTCGGGCCTGCCCAATCCGGCGCAGGTGACGACGGCGCGGGACATGGCCACTCTCGGCCTCCGCCTGATGCGCGATTTTCCGCAGTATTATCCCTATTTCCGCACGCAATCCTTCGTTTATGCCGGCCGGCCGATCAGGGGTCACAACCGCCTGCTTGCCAGCTATGACGGCACCGACGGCATCAAGACGGGCTATATCAACGCTTCTGGCTTCAATCTTGTCTCCTCCGCGCGCCGTGGCGACAAGCGGCTCGTCGGCGTCGTGCTCGGCGGCAAGACAGGCTCTTCGCGCGATGCCTACATGAAGAAGATGCTCACCAAGCATTTCCCCAAAGGGACAAATGGCAAGATGATTGCGGCCATGGCTGGATCGTCGAAGGGCGCGATCGACCCCATCGATGATGACGGAGACAAGGACACCAAAACGGCAGCCGCGACTGGCGATGACAAGCCCTCGATCTTCAAGCGCAAGAAGAAGAAAGAGGAAGCCGAGGCGGCTCCCGAGGTCGAAGTCGCAGAAGCCCCCGCCAACGTTACCGAAGAAGGCGATACCGACGACACCAGGATCATTCCCGGCACTGAGGCGCTCGCAGGTTCCAGCATCCAGCAAGTTGAAGTTTCTCCGCCGGCCGAACCCGTCCAGCAGGCCGTCGAAGCACCCCAAGTGGTCGAATCAAACCTTGTCGATCCTGCAGTACCTTCCAAGCTCCCCTTCAAGGTGAAAACACCGTCCGAGCAGCTGGCAGACCAGACGACTGTCGCCTCGCTCCCGGCCGATGCCCCGATCTCAGGCGGCTGGACTATCAACATTGGCGACTACGCCACGAAGAAAGATGCCCAGGTCCGCTTGCAGGAAATGCGGAAGAAAACCGCCGGCATTCTCGAAGGCAAGACCGCTCAGACTGCCGTCGTCCAGAAGGGTGAAACCATCACCTACCGCGCCCGGTTCAGCGGCTTTGACGAGCAGGCCGCCAAGACAGCCTGCCAGCAGATCAAGAAAAAGAAATCGGTCTGCACCGTTCAGGGACCAGCGTAAGCGTGATCAAGCCGCGCTCTGCAAGAGCAGATCCTTCGCCTCGTTGATCTTGGCCGCGAGATAATCCGAGCCGCCCATGTCCGGGTGCGCGGTCTTCATCAGGCGACGGTGCGCGGCGCGAATGTCATCCGTGCTTGCGCTTTCCTTCAATCCCAGGATGGCAAGCGCTTCCTTAGCTGTCATCCGCGTTGAGTTCGCCTGTTGCTGGGCCGCCCCCTGCCCGTTCCATTGCGAACGCCACTCCGGCCGCGCCCGGTCGATCCACGCTTCGAGCAGCGCCCGGCTTTGGTCATTGGCGGCGGAGCACTGCGCATGAAATACTCGCGCCTCGTCCAGCGTCAGGCTCGCAAGCTTGCGGCCCTTCAGCGGTCCATTCAATATCTCGCCGTCCATCGTGCCGGAATCATGGTCGAGTTCCATCGCCAGCAGACTGGTGGCGACTTTGGAACGCTGACCCGGAGACTTGCGGCTCCACGGCATGCCATTGGGAAACGCCATCTGCTGGCCCATCAGCCCCATGCCGAGCACAAACAGTGGCATGGCAATGTTCATGGCGCCCCGCAGCGCCAGAAAGCCGGACAGGGCCATGATTGCTGCACCTGCCACCTTGCGGGTCATGCCCCGCACCTGGGAGGGCTGGGCATTGGCGAAGGCCTTGATGAGGTACCAGCCGCCAACCACAATCACCAAACCGAGCAAAAAACTGGGCATCGTTCCGTTCTACTTCATCTGTTCCAGCAGCTGTGTGGAAGCACCGCCGCGTTTTGCCGAATGATCTGCCAGTGCCGCACGGCCACCGGCTGCATAAACAGCGACCGCCGCCAGCAATTCGCGCAGCACTTTCGCGGAATCGCTTCCAAAGCGGAAATAGGCGCCGCGCGTC
>JBKJQU010000410.1:0-5197 GCA_046594995.1 Aestuariivirga sp. | reverse complement strand
AAACCGGAGGTGTCAGTTCCGAAGGAATTGCTCCACGTCCACATGCCCTGCTCGTCGAGAGCCCAGGAATGGAAGGCGACTTCGTTCCACGCCATCAGGGCGACGAACATCAAAATGCCGGCAGCGGGTGCGAGCAACGCGATGCCGCGCTTCATCCACGCGATGGCAACGAGCAGCACCATCGCTGCCGCAAACAGCAACAGCGCGGGCGTGGCGTGGTTCATATGATCGAGCAGAGCCCCAAGCAGCACGGTACTGGCTGCAAGTCCCGTCAGCCCGATTGCCAGCGGCGGCGTGATGCTAGCTGGATCGCCAAGCGATCCGCTGTCATCCTGCAGGATGCGGTGACCGCGAAGGCCGAAGAATGCGGTCAGGCCCAGATAGAGCGCGAAGATGCCGACGGGCCAGACATCCGCCACCTCGAATGGCCCGCCGTAAATCCACAACAGCGTCCACGCGAATGAGCCTGCGATCGCGGCATAGCCCAGCCACCACCAGTTCCGTCCGCGCAGGACCATGATCGAGGCTTCGAGGATGACGAGGAGATAGGGGAAGAAGCTCCAGGCGGAGGGATCGGCAGAGGGGATCAGGGCAGGCGTCACATAGGAGCCGATGAGGCCCAGTGCCGCGATCAGCGGCCCCTGCCAGCGCGAGAGTGCCAGCGCGCCCAGACCCACCACGGCGAGGCCGAAGAAGGCGGAAAGCGGAGCGATCAGTTGGTAGAGCGCATAGGCTGCGAAGATCGAGGCGAAGAGAATGGCGAGGCCCGCGGCGGACAAGGCTGCGGGAACGTATGTGGTCTGTTGTTCAGCGGCGGTCGTCGCCTTGCGGCGCACCCATTCACCGGCGGCAACCAGCACAAGCCCTGCGATGATGCCGAGAATGATTTGCAGCGTGGGCGAAATCAGCCCGTTGTCATACGCGTATTTCACGAAAAGCGCGCCGCCGATGGCAATCGCCGCGCCGCCGATCCACACGAACCAGCGAGACGCGATCGCCTGCTCCATATCCTGCTTAGGGACGGGAGCCGGTAATGGCGTGATGGCTTCCTGGTGGTGGAGTGCTTCGGCCGGTTCGGCTGCCATGGCGACCGCTTCGGGCTGCGTGGCTGCAGGAGGCGGAGCGGTTTGCGCGGCGATCTCTTCAACGGAGAGCGGAAAGCCGCGTTCGTCATGGGTTTGGACAAAGGCTTCTGTTGCAGCGGGCGCAGGAGCGGTGGCGCGGGGCGCTGCGCCAAGTTCGCCAAGCTGCAGTTTCAGTTGCGCGAGCTTCGTTTCGAGCTTCGAAATCTTGTTGAGCGCGACCAGGGCGAGAACAAAAGTCACGACCGCGATCAGAAAGCCGAATCCATCCATGTCTTTTCTCCCGTCCCCGGCGGATGATTACACCGCTTGCGGGAAAAAGTCGAAACTGGGAAAAGCACGGTCATGAGAACCCGCGACGACATTCGTCCCAAGCTGCAATCGGCCGACCCGGTGGACTGGGTGATCGCCCGCGAACAGGTGCCCTACCCTGTGGCACTCGCCACGATGGACGAAGTGGTGCAGGCCATATCGCGCGGCGAGGCGCGTGAGCGCGTGTGGCTGGTGGAACATCCGCCGCTCTATACTGCGGGAACATCAGCCACCGATGCCGATCTCGTCGCGCCGGATCGTTTCCCCGTGTTCAAGGCCGGGCGCGGCGGACAATATACCTATCACGGCCCCGGCCAGCGCGTGGCCTATGTGATGCTCGACCTGAAACGGCGCGGCGGCGATGTTCGCGCATTCGTCACCAGTCTCGAACAATGGATCATCGACACGCTGGACCACTTCAACGTGAAGGGCGAACGGCGCGAAGACCGCGTGGGCGTGTGGGTGCGGCGGAGCGGCCGCGAGGACAAGATCGCGGCAATCGGCATTCGCATGCGGCACTGGATTTCATTCCACGGCATTTCGATCAACGTCGATCCGGATCTCTCGCATTTCGAGGGAATCGTGCCCTGCGGAATCCGCGAGCATGGCGTGACGAGCCTTGTGAACCTCGGGCTGCCGGTGACGATGGAAGACCTCGACATCGCGCTGAAAGCCGCGTTCGCGCGCAATTTCGGGGCCGGCCGGTAAGAACATCCCGGCTACACTTATATGTTACTTGATATGTTACATAATAATGCTAGAGAGGTGGTGCTTTCAACGGGAGACATCACATGAAGCTTTATTATGCACCCGGCGCCTGTTCGCTTGCGCCCCATATCGTGCTCAACGAGATCGGCGCGGAGTATTCGCTCGAGAAGGTCGATCTGGCCGACAAGAAGACCGACACTGGCGCCAATTTCAACGACGTGAACAGCAAGGGCTATGTGCCGACGCTGGAGTTCGCCAAGGATCAGGTTTTGACCGAAGTCTCGACCATCGTGCAGTATCTGGCCGACAAGGCCGAGGGCTCGAAGCTGCTGCCGAAGTTCGGCACGATGGACCGCTACCGCGCGATGGAGATGTTGAATTTCGTCGGCTCCGAACTGCACAAGGGCATTGGCGGCCTGTTCAACAAGGCGATGCCGGACGATGGCAAGAAGGCCATCATCGAGCGCGTGACGAAGCGCCTGGCCTGGGTTGACGGACAACTTGCCGCGAAGCCGTATCTGCTGGGCAGCGACTATTCGGTGGCCGATGCCTATGCTTTCACGGTGCTCGGCTGGTGCAAGTATGTGGGCATCGACCTCGCCCCCTATGCCCATATCGTGGCATATCTCGACCGCGTCGGCGCACGCCCGGCGGTGCAAGCCGCGATGAAGAAGGAAGGGCTGATACCGGCTTAAGCCTCTATTCCGCCGGCCACACCACGAATTCGGTCCATCCCTCATCGGGGTGGATCGCTGTCTTCACGGCGGTGACCGAGGACAGGCGCGGGCCACGGTGGCAGGCTTCCACCATGCTGCGGACTTGCGGGTCGGCGCCGGAGAATACGGCCTCGACCGAACCATCCATGCGGTTCCGTACCCAACCTGCCAAACCCCTGGCTTTCGCCTCGCGTTCCACCCAGGCGCGGAAGCCCACACCCTGCACCCTGCCATCGATGACGACATGAACCGCAGTCACGCGAATTCCATGATGACGGCGTCAACCGCGAGGCTGTCGCCCTTCTTCGCGTTGACCGATTTCACGGTGAGGTCGCGATCGGCGCGGAGGATGTTTTCCATTTTCATCGCCTCGACGATGGCCAAGGTATCTCCGGCCTTGATGTCCTGCCCGGCAACGGCCGAGATCGAGATGACGAGGCCCGGCATGGGGCACAGCAATTTCTTCGAGGTATCCGCCGCCACCTTCTCCGGCATCAGCTTTGCGAGTTCCGCCTCACGCTCGGAATAGACATGGGCATCGAGCACCACGCCGCGATAGCTGAGCTTGTAGCCATTGAGGATGCGCTTCACCTGAACAGTGACGGGGCCGCGGCCCAGATCGCAGGAGAACACCGGCTGGCCCGGAGTCCAGCCGCAAGCGTCGGCCAGTGCATCCGTATGTTCAGAGACGGTGACGGGATGCCACTCCTTGCCGAGCCTGACGATACGGTTGTGCGCGAAATTCACAGCGGGGCCGTTCATCTGGCCATTGATCCGGCGCTTCCGCCGGTTCTCGACATGATCGAGAATGGTGGCGACTTCGGCCAGCGTCGCGGTGATGTCCGGCGTGATGTAATGCCCGGTGAAGCCGCCCTTGAATTCCTCCGCGATGAAGCCCGTGGAGAGAGCGCCCGACTGCCAGCGCGGATTTTCCATGATGGCCGAAAGGAAGGGAATATTGTGCTGAATGCCCTCGACGTAGAAGGCATCGAGCGAGCGGGCCATGGCGGAGATCGATTCTTCGCGCGTTGGCGCATGCGTGCAGAGCTTGGCGATCATCGGATCATAGTAGATCGAGATTTCGCCACCTTCATATACGCCGGTATCGTTTCTGACCGTGATGCCATTCGCGGATTCCTCCGCAGGCGGACGATATTTGACGAGGCGGCCCGTGGAGGGCAGGAAGTTCCGGTAAGGGTCTTCGGCATAGATGCGGCTTTCGACCGCCCAGCCCTTCAGCGTCACGTCCTTCTGTTTCAGCTTCAATTCCTCGCCAGCAGCGACACGGATCATCTGCTCGACAAGGTCGATGCCAGTGACGAGTTCGGTGACGGGATGTTCCACCTGAAGGCGGGTGTTCATTTCAAGGAAGAAGAAGGAGCGGTCTTGGCCCGCCACGAATTCGACGGTGCCTGCGCTGTCGTAGTTGACCGCCCTCGCGAGGGCCACGGCCTGCTCGCCCATCGCCTTTCGGGTCTTCTCGTCGAGCAAGGGCGATGGCGCCTCCTCGATGACCTTCTGGTTGCGGCGCTGGATCGAGCATTCGCGCTCGCCCAGATAGATGATGTTGCCGTGCTTGTCGCCCAGCACCTGGATTTCGATGTGGCGCGGATTGAGAATGAACTTCTCGATGAAGACGCGGTCATCGCCGAATGAGGATTTTGCTTCCGACCTGGCGCGGGTGAAGCCCTCCTTCACTTCGGATTCCGAGTAGGCGATGCGCATGCCTTTTCCGCCGCCGCCGGCGGACGCCTTGATCATGACGGGGTAGCCGATTTCGCCTGCGATCTTCACGGCCTCATCCGCGTCCTCGATGATGCCCATGTAGCCGGGTACGATGGAAACATTGGCTGCGGCGGCCGCCTTCTTCGATTCGATCTTGTCGCCCATCGCGTCGATGGCTTGCGGGTTGGGGCCGATGAAGGTGATGCCCGCTGCGGCAAGCGCCTTGGGAAATGCCGAACGCTCGGACAGGAAGCCGTAGCCCGGGTGGACGGCCTCGGCGCCTGATTTCAGGCAGGCTTCCACGATCTTGTCGATCAGCAAATAGGACTGCGCGGCGGGCGGCGGACCGATCAGGAACTTCTCGTCCGCCATTACCACATGAAGGGCGCGCGCATCGGCCTCCGAATAGACGGCGACGGTGGCAATTCCCATCTTGCGGGCGGTCTTGATGACACGGCAGGCGATCTCGCCACGGTTGGCGATCAAAATTTTTTTGAACATGGCACCCCTTGGCACTTCCTGGCGGCGGTTCTAGCCCGTGCCTCTTCCCGCGGCAACCATACGAAGGGCGTGGACGACACGGCCAAGCCGCTCATTTTCAAAGCACATCCGGAATGTTTGCGCTATAGGAGCCGCCCATGAGCGAGATGAATG
>JBKJQU010000263.1:0-3058 GCA_046594995.1 Aestuariivirga sp. | reverse complement strand
GAAGATGTTGACCTTGTGCTTGTCGATCACGTTCCAGAAGCGCGAATTGTCCGGATAGTTAGGCACGCCTTCGAACATCAGCGTCGTCGCGCCGTTCGCCAGCGGCCCATAGACGATGTAGCTGTGGCCCGTAACCCAGCCTACATCCGCCGTGCACCAGTAAATGTCGCCGTCATGATAATCGAAAACATATTGATGCGTCATCGCGGCGTAGACGAGATAACCGCCAGTCGTATGCAGCACGCCCTTGGGCTTTCCGGTTGAACCCGAAGTATAGAGAATGAACAGCGGGTCTTCCGCCTTCATCTTCTCAGGCTTGCAGTCGGCGCTGACGGTTGCGGCTTCCTCTTGATACCAGAAGTCGCGGCCCGGGTTCATGTCGATCTTGCCGCCGGTGCGGCGCACGACCAGAACCTTTTCATTGCCAGCACAGCGCTTCAGTGCATCATCGGTATTGTGCTTCAGCGGAACCTTCTTGCCGCCGCGCAGGCCTTCGTCCGCCGTGATGATGAGCTTCGAATTCGCATCATTGATGCGGCTTGCGAGCGAATCCGGCGAGAAGCCGCCGAAGACGATCGAATGCATGGCGCCGATGCGGGCGCAGGCCAGCATGGCGTAGGCCGCTTCCGGAATCATCGGCAGGTAGATGGTGACGCAGTCGCCCTTCTTGACGCCATGCTTCTTCAGCACATTTGCGAAGCGGCAGACCTGCTCGTGCAGTTCGTTATAGGTGATCTTCTTGTCGTAGTAAGGGTCGTCGCCTTCCCAGATGATGGCGACCTGATCGCCGCGCTTCTTGAGGTGCCGATCGATGCAGTTGTAGGAGACGTTGAGGATGCCATCCTCATACCACTTGATCGAAACCTTGGGGTATTCGAAGGTGGTGTTCTTGATCTTCTTGGGAACTTTGAACCAGTCAAGCCGCTTCGCTTGCTTGCCCCAGAACTTTGTAGGGTCCTTGACTGATTCCGCATACATTTTCTTGTAAGCTGCGTCGTCGACAAAGGCCTTCTTTTTCCAGGCGGCTGGTACTGCATAGACTTTCTCGGACATAGGCGCATTCCTCCCAGACATACCGATCTTGGTGATCCTTTTGGCGGCACAGCCTATAGCCTGCAATGAGACTCCTGTCTAAGAAACGCCATGACAAGCCCCCGCCACCTTACATATTTCGTCGCACTTGGGCTGTTCTGGGGCATCTCCCCCAGTCTTTACCGGCATTGGGGCGTGCTGGGGATGCCCGTCACCCATGTGATCGTGCTGACAGGACTGGGCGTGGGCGTCGCTCTTGGCGTCATCTGCTGGCTTCGCGGCATCGACTGGTTCGGCGGCATCCGGCTGCAGCTTTTCGGCATGGGCTGCGCGGCGCTGATGAATATTCCATTTGCGTTGGGATTGGTCTTCGCGCGGCATGTTCCGCCAACCGAACTGGCGCTGATCATCTCGACCGCTCCCATCGTGAACTATCTGGTGGCACTGGCGACGGGGCGCGAGAATGCGGCACCGCGGCGGCTGATGGCAATCGGGCTGGGCTTCCTTTCCACGGCCATTCTGGTTGTGACGCGCGAGGGGATGCTGTCGGGTGAAATTTCATGGTGGCTCATCGCGGCCTGCTCGTTGCCCATCCTTTACTCGGCGTATAACTGGTTTGCCGCGCATTACTGGCCGCGCGAATCCCACCCTTATGCAGCGGGCGTGGCGGAATCGGTCTGGTCCGGGCTACTGGCCCTTCCCTTCCTGCTGTTCTTCGCGCCGCCCTGGAGTGCCGAGCAGCTTCCCGTCGCCGCTTATGCGACCATTGGTCTTGCCTGCCTGATGTGGATTATCGAGCGCATCGCCTTCTTCACACTGATCCGCGAGAAGGGTGCGGTCTTCATCGTGCAGGCCGTCTATCTTTCCACACCCGCCGCCGTGCTGATCGCGGTCGTCTTCTTCGGAGGCAGCGACATGTGGCTCTGGGTGGCGCTAGGGGTGCTGATGGGCGCGCTTTATCTCAACAATTCCGGTTCAGCCGCCAGACCGATGTCCACTTGATTTCAGAATCCTCAAGATCCCGGGTGACGCGCACCTTGTATTCACCGAGGTTTTCAAGCTTTTCGCGCGGCAGGTAGCTGCGGCCGGGGTCGCCGATCAGAACGGCGCTTCCCTGATTTTCGGCCTTGATCAACCAAGCATGGACACGGGCTGCGAGCCCTTTCTCGTAGAACAGGTCGCCCACAAGAATCACGTCGCAGATTGGCGGATCGGCGAGCAGCAGGTCTTCGCCTGTTGCACTGGCGGCCACACCGTTCAACCCAGCGTTCAGCCGGATTGCCTCGACCGAAAAGCCATCGATATCAGCGCAAAGCACACTGGCCGCACCGGCCTTCATCGCCGCGATGCCGACGAGGCCGGAGCCAGACGCCAGGTCGACCACGGACTTCCCTTGCACCAGATGCGGATTGTCGAGCACGTGGCGGGCCAGCGCCTGCCCACCCGCCCAGGCGAAGGCCCAGAACGGCGGGGCCAAGCCCATCTCGCCCAGTTCTTCCTCGGTTTTCTGCCACAGCGGCACGGCTTCATGCGCCAGATGCAGCTTCACTTCCGGCACCAGCGGCGGGCTCATCACGCTTGTATTGGCGCGGATGAAAGCGCTGCGGTCGGTGACGAGGTTCACGCCTTCACGCCGCCCAGCTTGCAGATGTAGTTGAACTCTTCCGGCGTTACCGGCTGCACCGAAAGCCGTGAATTCCTGACAAGGATCATGTCCTTCAGCTTCGTATCGTTCTTGATCTCGTCAAGGCTCACATGGCGCGGCACATCCTTCACCGCGCGGATATCGACGCATTCCCAGGCATCTTCTCTGGCGGTTGAATCCTTGTGCGCCAGCTTGCAGACTTCTACGATACCCACCACCGCGCGGCCATCATTCGAGTGATAGAAGAAGCCCTTGTCGCCCAGCTTCATGGCCCGCATGTTGTTGCGCGCCTGATAGTTGCGGACACCCGTCCACTCCTCGCCGACATCGCCCTTTGCCTTCTGCTGCTCCCAGGACCAGACCTCGGGCTCCGACTTGAAG
>JBKJQU010000074.1:0-4729 GCA_046594995.1 Aestuariivirga sp. | reverse complement strand
CTGCCCATAGTCCAGTTGAGAAAGATTGCGGCGTCATTCCATTGTCCCTTTGATCCCGGCAGCCTGTTTATTGAGTTGGGATCATACCCGCAATGATGTTAACTTGGGTTTGGAATGGGCCTTGATGATTACAACGCCTTTTGCGGTTCACTTCCTCACACGGCGCATGTCGTACAGTGGGACGGTGCGCATGTGTGGAAGGTGGGCGGCGCCAAAGGCAAGGTCTTCGCCATCGCGTCTCGCTGGCATGGGCCGGGGCTGGATTTTACTTTCAAGGCGTCAACGTTGAGCTTCGATCTGTTGAAGAACAGGCCGGGTGTGCGGCCTGCGCCTTACTTCGCCTCGCGCGGGCTGCTGTGGTTGCAGCGGCAGACGGCGGAGACGCTGGATGATGATGCGCTGAAGGATTACCTACGCGAGAGCCATCGGCTGGCGGCGATGAATTTACCGAAGTGGATGCAGCGGGAATTGGGGTTTCTGGCCTGAGCGCTCCAATGTCGAAAATCTCTGTCATCCCCGAATTTATTCCGGGGACCCATTCATCAACGCGCATGAAGCCCGTGAGCTTTTGCACGATGGGTCCCCGCAACAAGTGCGGGGATGACAAATGAAGAGACCGCAGTTTTAAAGCGTCAGCCCCTCGGGAAGCCCGGTTCCGATCTTCTGCCGCAATGCACCAAGCGTTGCGAGATCGCGCACCCATTCATAGTGGATGCCCTTGATGTTAGTGACGATGCCGCCAGCAGATGCAATCCGTTTCAGCCCGGCCTCGTGATGCGGCGGCGGTGAGCCGGTTGCATCCTCGATCACCGCCACGCGATAGCCGAACCCGAGCAAGCCGATGGCAGAGTGCGCGATGCAGACATCGGTTTCCAATCCCACGAGAACGAACTCGCTGCGGCCCGTGCGCGTCACATCGTCGAGGATCGAAGCTTGTCCGGTGAGGCCGAAGACCATCTTGTCGTGGACCAGCGAGCCGGGCGGCAGTTCCGCCACAAGTTCGGGCACCATCGGTCCGTCATTGGCGATGTCTTCCGCCGTGGCGATGATGGGGATGTCCAGCGCCTTCGCCACCCGCATCAGCCAGCCGATTCGCGCGACGAGCGGTCCGCGCCAGTCGGACGGCAGCTTGTCGAGGAAATATTGCTGCACGTCGATGACGGCGAGGCAGGACTTCTCCCGGTTGATGAGGCGGTGGTGCATGCTCACCCCTTGGGCGGATTGTCTCTCACGAAAATATAGACCGTAAGGGCCGCCAGCATCAAGCTGCCGGACATCAGGTGCAGCGTGGCATAGGAGGTGGCGGCATCTCCACCCTGCATCGCCTTCATGATGGCGCCCGAGATGGGCTGCAACACTCCGGCGCCGCCGATGAACAGCACGTTGAGCAGCGTGATGCCGCGCCCCAGAAGATGGTCCGGCACGAAGCTGCGGCCATGCGCCATCAGCACGCCATAGGTCATGCCGAAAGCGCCCAGAAGCCCCATGACCGCGATGGCCGCGGACAGCGGAAGGTCAAGCAGGCCGAGCGCGAGAAAGCAGAGCGCGGTGATGAGAGCGCCCGTGAACACGATCCATTTACGTGTCCGGAACACCCGGTCCAGCGGCCCATAGATCATGGCGCCTGCCGACATCGCCGCCGCCATGACGAGCAGCGCATTGCCGCGCGCCACCGGCTCCAGCCCATGCACGGCGGCGAAATAGGGTCCCGCCCACAAGCCCCGCTCGCCCAGCACCACGGCATAGCTGACAGCCGTGAGCGGAAGCAGCGGCCACAGGGCGCGGATCTTCAGGATATCGCCGATGCCGCTCAGCAGCCCGCGCGAGCCGTGAGATGTGATCCGTTCGGGATCGCGGATCAGCAGCAGCACCGAGGCCGCCGAAACTGCCGTCGCCACGGCCATGGCGATCATGGCGCCGCGCCAGCCGATGGATTGCGCCGCCCAGGCGAGCGGCGATGCCGCCAGCAAGTTGCCCGCCGCACCGATGCCGAGAAGCCATGAACACAGCAGCGCGAAGCGCTGCGGGGCGGCGATGCGGCCGAAAACATAGATGGCGCCCATGTAGATCGATCCGCAACCAATGCCGATCAGCACCATCGCCAGATTGAGATGAAGCGCATTGCGCGCAAAGGCGAAGAGCAGTGCGCCGATGACGGCCGCCAGCATCTGCGCTGAAACCGTGCGGCGGGGGCCGATCGTATCCAGCGCCCAGCCCACCGGAAACTGGGTCAGCACGAATCCCGCGATCCAGAAGGCCTGCAGGTTTCCCAGCGCCTGCGGATCGAGGACGAGTTCCGTTGCAAGCTCGGGCGCGATCACCGCCAGGAACGAGCGGTAGAACTGGCTCAGCACATAGGCTGCAAGGAATGTCAGGAAGACGCGCACAGGTTCTCATCGCAGGGACAGGCCCGCGCGGCAAGGCGCGTCAGCAATGCCGGATGATCAGGGCTGGACTTGCGCGACCTGGGTTGCCGAAGGCGCCTGCTGCATCATGGCGGTCACCCTCTGTTTCAGCTGCTTGAAGGACGCCAGTTCCTTGCCGGAAAGCTGCTTGCCGCCCGCCGCCTTGATGCGCGTGGGGTTTACCGGGCGGTCGTTGATGCGGACTTCATAGTGCAGATGGGGGCCTGTAGAGCGTCCGGTCGATCCGACATAGCCGATGATCTGACCCTGGTTCACTTTGGCGCCGCGCCGGATGCCGGCCGCCAGCTTGCTCATGTGGGCGTAAAGCGTCTCATACTTGTTGTTGTGCCGGATCTCGACGGTGATGCCATAGGCGCCATGGCGGCCCGCGATTTCAATCGTGCCGGAGCCTGCCGCGCGGATGGGCGTGCCCTGCGGCACACCGAAGTCGACACCTGTATGCATCTTCGAATAGCCGAGAAGCGGATGGCGCCGCATGCCGAAGCCGGACGTGAGGCGGGCACCCGAAACAGGTGTCTTCAGCAGCGACTTCTGGGCACTGCTGCCTCTCTCGTCGTAATAGTCGGTCTGGCCATCCTTGGTGGTGTGGCGGTAATAGGTCTTCGTCTTGCCATCGAGGGTGAGCTGCGCATAGTGCAGCACCTTGCGCTTGGCGGACGAGCCTGTGAGCGGGTTTCCGTAGAACACCTCGAAGGTGTCATCGGCTTTCACCTGGCGCTGGAAGTCGACGTCATAGGCGAAGATTCGCGTCAGCTCCGCAGTGATGTAATCGGGGATCTTGTTATCCTTGGCGGTGCCGTAGAGGCTGGAGCCCACCTTGGACTTGGTGCGGAAGTGGTTGAATTCCGCGTATTTCGATTTCGCACCGGCCTTGGCACCCTCGACGGCGGCAATGAAGCGGCCGTCTTCGTCGGCCTGGATCGTGATCGTTTCGTTGGGGCCGGGATTGAACGAGACTTCCACCGGGAAGGTGACCTCGCGGCCATAGAAGTCGAGCTGCCGATCGAGCGTCAATTCGAATGTAGTGCCTTCCTTCATCAGCCGCGCCGGGAACACCGGTTCAACCGCATTGGCCAGCGATTGCGCGGCTTCCCTGCTGACGCCGCGCTCGGTGAGCGCGTCGATGAGGGTCTGGTTCCTGACAAGCTGGAAAGTTTCATCGGTTGGTTCCGGCGGCACCTGCTTGGTGATGGTCGTGATGTTCACGCCTTCCTGGTCCATGGCCTCGATTTCGGCATCGAGCACGATGGTTTTGCCATCGCCATAGGGAAGGTCGTCCGCACTGATTTCGGGATAGAGATTCTCGTTGTTGAGGTCGCGCTCCGGAACGACGAGCGATCCCGTCGTCTCAGGCTGCGGCTGGTAGGCGGCGGAGAGTTCCTTGCGGCCGATGACCGTGGCATCGCCCTCGGGATCGGCGGTGCCCGGATAATTGCCGGTCATCGTGGCCTTGTCCACGGAGGCAAAGGCATCGCTTGGTCCGGCGTTCTCGCCGAAGATGCCGAGCACGGCGCTGCCGATCACCAGGGATCCGGCGATGCCGGCGACGCAAGTGGTCAGGAGCCAGCGATGATGTACGGGTTCGGCGTCGAAGGGGTGGTCGAGATCGGAAGGGGGAACGCGAGATGGCTGTGGCCGACGGCGTACCGCACCCGTAGCCGGGCGCGCACGAACCTGTCTGTCAACGCGATCGTTCAATACTCAAGTCCCCTCGACTCAAAGTCCCCAGCTCCGGAATTTCCGACCTGTTCGACGTCCCCTCGATATCAGGTCTCCCGGCGGGAGCAAACTCACATTGCGGGCCGCCTCCCGGAGCCGGGACGCCGAAGCGCCGCTTTCTGCACCGAAAAATGCCCGCTCAACCTTCATAAGTCAACCGCATTGACCTTGTTGAGGGGCCAACCCGGTCCGGTCATCCACTGGCTTGGCATGGCGAAGGCGATGCCGGCCCGCAAAACAGCCAGTTTTCACAATGCCGGTGGAATCTTACGAATTCGTTAACCATGTTGACCGGAGGCATTCCGGCACCCCTGTGGCAAGGGGGCGACAAGACGGCTGCTTCCGCCCCGCAAATCCAACGCCAGCCGGACCGTTTGGCGCCTCCCTTTTGCGAACTGCATATAAAGACGACTGCGCGGAATCCTTCGCGCCCGGCGCTGCTCAGCCGGAGATATGCTGTTTTTGGGTTTTCTGGCTGAAATGAAAAATGGCGGGAACAAATCCGGCCTGAATCCGTCAACTGGAAACCAGATGCATGACATCCGGATGACAGTCAGGGGGCCAGCACCCGGTTTTTCGTCCAG
>JBKJQU010000461.1:0-8965 GCA_046594995.1 Aestuariivirga sp. | reverse complement strand
GCCATGATGAGGGCTGAAATGGCGGAAGGCTCCGCGCACCAACCCTGCGGATAGGAGGCATTCTCGATGTTGCAGCCGGCATGAACGCGGCCCTGCTCGTCGCGCATTGCCGCACCCACATGGAATTTCGAGTAAGGCGCATGAGCCTTGAGCCTCGCAGCCTTCGCGGTTTCGATCAGGTCGCGCATGTCAGCGGTCCTTCGTATAGGGAATGCCGGAAGCCCGTGGCGGAATCGACTTGCCGATGAAGCCTGCCAACAGCACCACCGTCAGCACATAGGGCAGCATGTTGATGAACTGCACGGGAATCTGCACGCCGCCCACGGAGACGCCCTGCAGATAATTTCCGCTCGCCTGCAGGAAGCCGAAGAGCAGGCAGGCAAAGAGTGCGCGCCACGGCCGCCAGTTGGCGAAGATCAGCGCGGCAAGCGCCATGAAGCCCCCGCCCGCCGTCATGTCGCGCACGAAGCTTGATGACAGCGAGGTCGAGATGAAGGCGCCTGCAATACCGCAGAGCACGCCCGCGATGATGACCGCCCTGTAGCGCAGCCCCGCGACCGAGATGCCAGCCGTATCGACCGCATGCGGGTTTTCACCCACGGCACGAAGTCTCAACCCGAAGCGCGTGCGTGACAGCGACCATGCGGTGAGCACCACCAGAATGATCGCCACATAGGTGATGATCGAATGCGAGAGAAACACCTTGGCGAGGAAGCCCAGCACGGGAACATCGGCAAGCCCGGAAACACCCGGAATATCGAGAGGCAGGAAACGGCCTTCCGGTGGAAGCGACGGCGTTCGCCCGCCTTCCTTGAACCACGTATTGCCCAGCACCACGGCGAGACCTGCTGCCAGCATGTTGATGGCAACGCCCGAAACCACCTGATTGCCGCGCTGGTTGATCGAGGCGTAACCGTGGACAAGAGCCAGGCCTACCGAAACCAGAATGGCGGAGAACAATCCGATCCAAGCCGAGCCATAAACCGCTGAGGCCGAGGCGGCAATGAAGGCGGCTGCCAGCATTTTGCCCTCAAGCCCGATATCAACGATGCCCGAACGCTCCGACCACAGGCCTGCAAGTGCGGCCAGAACCAGCGGCACCGACATGCGGATGGTGGAGGCGAGAATTTCGGCATAGAGGTCCATTGCGCTAGTCCTCCGCCTTGAAGAACAGCATAGCGAGCGCGGGGCGGAACGCATATTCCAGCGCGCCCATGAACAGGATCACCAGGCCCTGGATGACCACGATCATGTCGCGGTTAATACCGGGCTTGGCGAAGGAGAGTTCAGAGCCGCCCTGATACAATAGCCCGAAGAGCAAGGCGGCAAGAACGATACCGACGGGATGCGAGCGGCCCATGAGCGCCACTGCGATGCCAACGAAGCCCGCGCCGCCGACGAAGCCGAGGACGAGGCGGTGCTGCACACCGAGGATTTCATTCACCGCCATCAAGCCTGCAAGCGCGCCGGATATCACCATGGTGATAACGATGATGCGGTCGGGCTTGATGCCGGCATAGACCGCGGCACTCTGGTTCGCACCAAAGGCGCGAATCTCATAGCCGAGCTTGGTACGCCAGAGCAGATACCACACGGCGAAGGCAGCAACGATGGCGAGGAAGACCGAGAAGTTGAGCGGGCTTGATGCAATGCGAACACCGAAGAACTCGCGCGCCACCTCGCGGAAGCTCATGATATAGGCGCCGGTGATCTCACGGCTCTCAACCGCCATCTTGCCCACAGGCCGGAACCAGTAATTGATGAGGTAGCCCACAAGACTTGCGGCAATGAAATTGAACATGATCGTGGTGATGACGATATGGCTGCCGCGCTTGGCCTGGAGGATGCCGGGGATCCATGCCCAGAAGGCGCCTACTGCCATGGATGCGAGGACTGCGAGCGGAATGACGACGGGCCACGGCAGGTACTCGAGGCCAAGGCCTACTGCGGCTGCACCAACGCCTGCCATATAGGCCTGTCCCTCGCCGCCGATATTGAAGAGGCCGGCATGGAAGGCTACGGCGACGGCAAGTCCCGTGAACACGAAGTTGGTGGCGTAGTAAAGCAGATAGCCCCAGCCTTTCAGCGAGCCCACGGCGCCATTCAGCATGATCCACATGGCTTCGAACGGGTTCTCGCCGATGATGACGACGACCAGTCCGGCAACGATCAGCGCAACGGTAAGATTGAGCAGCGGGATCAGCCCCAGATCGACCCATGCCGGGAGTTCGCCGCGCTGGTCCATCAGGCGGCATCCTTCGAGACACCGGCCATGAGAAGGCCAAGCTCGCGCTCATCGGCTTCGGGTCCACGCTCGCCCATGATCTTTCCGGCAAACATCACGAGGATGCGATCCGACAGCGAGCGGATTTCATCGAGTTCCACCGACACCAGCAGGATAGCCTTGCCCTGATCACGCAGCGCGATGATGCGCTTGTGGATGAATTCGATGGCGCCGATATCGACGCCGCGCGTCGGCTGGCCGACGATCAGGAGATCGGGGTTGCTCAACATCTCGCGCGCGAGGATGATCTTCTGCTGGTTGCCGCCGGAGAATTTCGCGCTTTTCAGGAAAGGGTCGGGCGGGCGCACATCGAAGGTTTCCATTTCCGTTTTCGCGCGTGCAATCACCTTCGCGCGGTCGAGCCGGAAACCATGCCCCAAAGCCTCGTCGTGATGCCAGCCGAGGATCATCGTCTCGCTGGCGTCGAACTCTTTGATCAGTCCACGGTGCTGGCGGTCTTCGGGTACATGCGCCACGCCTTCGGCACGCACATGTGCTGGGTCGCCCAACGCGCCGATATCCTTGCCCTCGAAGATCACCTGCCCCGAGTTTGGCTTCACGATGCCGCTGATGACCTCGAGCAATTCCGACTGGCCATTGCCCGAGACACCGGCAATGCCGACGATCTCGCCCTTCCGCACCTGGAAAGACACATTGTCGACACGCGCGACACCTTTCTTGTCTTTCCAGGTGAGGTTCCTGACATCGAGAACGACCTCGCCCGGGTTGGGCTTGCCTTTTTCCACCTGCAGCAGCACATGTCGGCCCACCATGGCATCGGCCAGTTGCTCGACGTTTGTTTCCTTCGTCTCGAACTCCGCCACCATTTCGCCCCGCCGCATGACGGAGACATGGTCGGTGATGGCCATGATCTCGCGCAGCTTGTGGGTGATGAGGATGACGGTCTTGCCCTGGTCGCGCAGCGTTCCGAGAATTCTGAAGAGATGATCGGCCTCGTCCGGCGTCAGCACGCCGGTGGGCTCGTCGAGAATGAGCGTTTCAGCGCCCTTGAACAGGGCTTTGAGAATTTCAACGCGCTGCTGCAGGCCTACCGGCAATTCGCCGACGATGGCGTCGGGGTCGACGTCCATCTCATATTCTTTTGCAAGCCTTGTCAGTTCGGCGCGGGCCTTGCCGAGCGCGGGGCCGATGAGCGCCCCGCCCTCTGCTCCCAGCACCACGTTTTCGAGAACCGTGAAGGGATCGACCAGCATGAAGTGCTGGTGCACCATGCCAATCCCTAAGGAGATGGCATCGGACGAC
This sequence comes from Aestuariivirga sp., assembly GCA_046594995.1. Classification (GTDB taxonomy): domain Bacteria; phylum Pseudomonadota; class Alphaproteobacteria; order Rhizobiales; family Aestuariivirgaceae; genus Aestuariivirga. Next base: position 5,418 of record JBKJQU010000461.1, on the reverse strand, counting down.
GACCTGATCTTCACCGGCTTGCCCTTGATAAGGATCTCGCCCTTGTCGGCATGATAAAAGCCAAACAGGATCGACATCAGTGTGGACTTGCCCGCGCCATTTTCGCCGATGATGCCGTGGATCGAGCCTTGCGCGATCGACAGGTTCACGTCCTTGTTGGCGTGAACGGAGCCGAAGCGCTTGTCGATGCCGATGAGTTCGATGGCGGGAAGTGCCTTGGACTGGGAAATCATTAGTGCCCCAAACTGCCTTCGCCCCTTGCGGAAGAAGGTGGATCGCATCGAAGATGCGAGACGGATGAGGGGCCGTTGCCACTTGCTCAACGCTACGGAGCCCGCCGCACCGCCCCCTCATCCGGCGCTTCGCGCCACCTCCCCCCCCGCAAGGGGGAAGGGGTAATTCGGCTTCCTTACTGCACCGGGCAGGTATTGTCGGCGGTGTAGTCGTGCACCTTGATTGTGCCAGCGATGATGTCGGCCTTGGCCTTTTCGGCTGCAGCCTGCATCTCTGCTGTCACCAGCGGCTTGTTGTTGTCGTCCATGGCATAGCCGACGCCATCTTCCTTGAGGCCTAGAGCCTGGATGCCGGCCTTGAAGGTGCCCTCCTTGCCGGATTTCATGACGTTGTAGACGGCGACGTCCACACGCTTCAGCATCGAGGTCAAGACCTTGCCGGGATGGAGATAGTTCTGGTTGGCATCGACGCCGATCGAAAGTGCGCCGCCATCGGCCGCGGCCTGCAGCACACCGAGGCCCGTGGCACCCGCTGCCGCGTAGACTACGTCGGCACCCTGTGCCATCTGGCCCTTGGTGATTTCACCGCCCTTGACGGGATCGTTCCAGGCAGCACCCGTATCGCCCGTCATGTTCTGGAAGATCGTGGCATCGGCCTTGGTGGCCTTCACCCCTTGCGCATAGCCGCAGGCGAACTTGCGGATCAGCGGAATATCCATGCCGCCGACGAAGCCGACCTTGCCGGACTTGGAAGCCATGGCTGCCAGAACGCCGACGATATAGGAACCTTCATGCTCGTTGAACACGATGGATTGGACGTTCGGCAGGTCCACCACCATATCGACGATGGCGAACTTGAGGTCTGGATATTCCTTGGCGACCTTTTCCAGTGCCGAGGCCTGGGCAAAGCCTGCGGCGATGATGGGCGAATAGCCCTGGTCGGCGAAGTTGCGGATGGCCTGCTCGCGCTGGGCCTCCTGGGCAATCTCGAACTCGCCAAAGGCGGTTCCAGTCTCGGTCTTGAACTTTTCAGAGCCGTTGTACATTGACTCGTTGAAGGACTTGTCGAACTTGCCGCCAATATCGAACACGATGGCCGGTTTGTCGTCAGCGGCAAATACGGCAGTTGCCGACATGGCAAAGGCCGCCACGGTGGCTAGAAGTGTACGTCTGATCATTTCAGTCTCCCTGTGGTTTTCACTTTTATTAAATCACAACCGGTTTCAGTGTGCGATTCCAAACTTTGATCAGCCGATCAAACCACCATGTTGCCGTCGCGGTCAAGCCACCCCCCGGCAACCTGCTTGAATCCGGGGAACAGGGTTCTCATATGATGGTTATAGCTGAGGATGCCGTCTCGGGTTCCAGCCAGAATTGCTGCTTCAACAAGGGCAAACACATGTCGCGTCTATCTGTTTTTTCATCGCCCCTCCTGCTTGGTTTCGACGAGCTGGAACGTATGCTTGACCGGGCATCCAAGACATCGGGCGATGGCTATCCACCCTACAATATTGAAAAGCTGCCCCGGGCCGAGGGTGAGGCCGAGCGGCTGCGCATAATACTTGCCGTCGCGGGCTTCAGCCGCGACGAGCTCGATGTGACGATCGAGGAGAACCAGCTGGTGATCCGCGGCCGGCAAAAGGAGGACGAAGGGCGGGCTTACCTGCACCGCGGTATCGCGGCGCGCCAGTTCGCACGGAGTTTCGTGCTGGCGGATGGAATGGAAGTTACCGGTGCACGGCTTGAGAACGGACTGCTGGAGCTGCATCTCGAACGGCCTGAACCACGGCGGACTGTCCGTCGAATCCAGATTGGAGGGTGAAGTCATGAACACCAACGACATGATAAAGAAGACTGCTGAGCTGAGCCCGGAAGACCTTGCCGTCCTCGGCGAGGGGGCCTTGGGCTACATCCGCGAAATCGAGGCCCGCGAAGCCAAGCGCCTGCTTGGCGGAGAGGCGCTCGTTACGCCGTATTCGAAGCTCTTCTGCCTTTATAATGCCGATGGCACACCGGTTTCGATTTCCGGCTCGCGCGAGGCAGCCGTCGGCAGTGCCTTTGAGCATGAATTGATGCCGATGAGCGTTCACTGATCGAACGGGTTGATGTCTCCGTTCCTCAATTTGAAGGGGCGGAGAGTAGTCATCAGGCGGCGGTGGCGCTCTTGGAGCTGGCCGCGGGCTCTGTCAGGATGGCGTAGAGTCCCTCGGGATCGCTGGTGCCGCGCAGCTTCGCCACGACGGATGAATCCCGCAGCAGCCGCGAAATCTTGGCCAGCGCTTTCAGGTGATCGGCGCCAGCATGTTCCGGCGCCAGGAGCACGAAGACAAGATCGACGGGCTGGCCGTCGACGGAATCAAAATCGACGGGCGTGCCCAGCCGCGCAAAAAGCCCATAGACCCGGTTGAGTGTTGCGACCTTGCCGTGCGGAATGGCGATGCCCTGGCCGATGCCGGTGGAGCCCAGTTTCTCACGCTTCATCAGCGTCTCGAAAATCAGCCGGTGATCGATTGCGACGCGGTTCGCCATGGCCTGCGAGATGTCGACAAGCAGCTGCTTCTTGTTCTGCGCCTTGAGGCTGGGGAGGATGGACTGCTTGTCGATAATGGCATCAAGTGTCATGCAGAAATCCCCGGTGTGCGGAGTTGGGGTTCACGTCAGGCTTGCGGTTTGGGATCGACCCAGCCAATGTTGCCATCCGGGCGGCGGTACACGAGGTTGAGGCCTCCGTGGCCACCGTTGCGGAACAACAGGAACGGCGTGCTCGAAATATCGAGCTGCATGACGGCCTCACCCACCGAAAGTTCCGGAAGGCTGATACCTGTTTCCGCCACCACAACCGGATTGAGGCCCGCCGATTCGGCTTCCTCCTCGGGCGCGGGGCTGATGACATAGCTCACCGCTTCCGACTGGCGGACTGGCTCGCGGCGCGACTTGTGATGGTCTTTCAGGCGGTTCTTGTAGCGGCGAAGCTGCTTTTCAAGATGGCTCGCGGCCTGATCGAAGCTCGGATGGGCTTCGTGAGCGCTGCCATGGGCCTGAAGCACAAGGCCCGTTGCAAGGTGGACAGCGCAATCGGTCTGAAATCCGCCGCGCTGCTTTTCCACGGTCACGTGGGCATGGACAGTGCCCTCGAAATAGCGCTGCTGGAACTGGCGAAGGCGGTCTTCGACGTGCTCGCGCAAGGCGCTGCCGACGTCGAGGTTTTTTCCCGTGACTTTAATCTGCATGGTCGTCGCAAATATCCCTGCTTCGCCCTTAGCTCTTACACATGGGCGCGTTTGGCTTGATCGTCAACAGGCCTGCCGACTGGTGTGGAAACGCCTCTCAACCTGCTTCGAGCCCTTCAAACGGGTGGAGAAGCCCAACACCCGGGCCGGACGAAGCGGGCGGAACCTAGTCGCGGGGGGAGGCCAAGTCAACGCCCTTGACGGACATGCACTTTCAGTTCGCGGCGGCGTTGAACGGACGAGGGAATATTGAGCGATTCCCGATACTTGGCAACGGTGCGCCGGGCAATTTCGATGCCAGAGGACTTGAGTTTTTCAACAATCGTGTCATCGGAGAGAACTTCGCCTTTTTCTGCAGCGACTAGTTCCTTGATCCGATGGCGCACGGCTTCCGCCGAATGCGCATCGCCATCGAGGTCGGAAGACGCGATGGCGGTGGTGAAGAAATATTTGAGCTCGAAGATGCCGCGCGGCGTTGACATGTATTTATTGGACGTGACGCGGCTCACCGTCGACTCATGCATCTCGATCGCATCGGCCACTGTCTTCAGATTCAACGGCCGCAAATGCTGCACGCCAAGGACCAGAAAGGCATCCTGCTGGCGGACGATTTCGCGTGCGACTTTCAGGATGGTCTTGGCGCGCTGATCGAGGCTTTTCACAAGCCAGGTTGCATTGGCCTGGCATTCGGACAGATAGAGCTTGTCCTCGGAGCGTGCGGCCGTGGATGAAACCTTTGCCAGATACTGGTTGTTGATGAGAACGCGCGGCAGCGTTTCGGTGTTGAGTTCGATGCTCCAAGCACCATCCGGCGAGGCCCGTACGATCACGTCCGGAATGACGGGCTGCACGGGATCGGAACCGAAGGCGTGGCCCGGCTTCGGGTTGAGGTTCCGGAGTTCGCCGATCATGTCCTTCAGGTCGTCGATATCGACCCTGCAAAGCGATTTCAGCGCGTTGTAGTCGCGCCTTGCCACCAGTTCGAGGTTGTCGACGAGCGCCACCATGGCGGGGTCGTAGCGGTCGAGTTCCCTCAACTGCAGCGACAGGCATTCCTTGAGATCGCGGGCGAAGACACCGGCAGGATCGCATTGCTGGAGCTTGGCCAGAACCGCCTCGACATGGGCAAGCGTGGTGCCGAGTGTCTCGGCCATCGATACGACATCTGAGGTCAGATAGCCCGCTTCGTTCAGCGAGCCTATCAGATGCTGGCCGATCAGGCGTTCGGCGGCGGTTTCGACCGCGAGGTGTAGCTGGCCGGTCAGGTGTTCGGCAAGGGTGGGCAGCCTGGTCAGCGTCGAGGCGAAATCCATGTCCTCGGAATCGAGCGACAAGCCACCGCTTGGACGGAGCGAGGACCAGCTTGAATCAGCCGAGCCCATGGCGGTGCGGTTCTCGGCGTCGGCACGGGCCTCGTGGGTGTACACATTCTCGAGGTCGGTATCGAGCGTCTTCAGCCGCTCTTCGGTGGCTGCGCCGGAGTTCAGCTCGCTCACCATGTCCGGCTCGACCATCTGGGCTTCGGCCGGCTGCTTCTGGACTTCACCGCGCTCGTCGCGCTCCAGCAGCGGATTGCGCTCAAGCTCGGTATCCACGAAGGCCTGCAATTCCATGTTCGACATCTGCAGCAGCTTGATCGCCTGCTGCAGCTGGGGCGTCATCACCAGGGACTGGCCCTGACGAATCTCGAGCCTCTGGCTTATGGCCATGATGCGCCCTCAAGACCTCTCAACGGCTGAAGTCGGCGCCAAGATAATAGCGCCGCACATCCGCGTTCCGGACGATCTCATCTGGCGTGCCCTCGGTCAGGACCTGGCCCTCATGGATGATGAACGCCTTGTCGATGAGTTCGAGGGTTTCGCGGACGTTGTGATCCGTAACAAGCACCCCGATTCCCCGAGCGGTGAGCTGTCGCACCAGCTTGCGAATATCACTGATCGCAATCGGATCAATTC
>JBKJQU010000445.1:0-21012 GCA_046594995.1 Aestuariivirga sp. | reverse complement strand
CAATGGCACTGGCGCCAATCCAGTATACATAAGCCAGCAGCACCGCATAGCCCGCACCCTCGATTCCGTAGAGTGGCGAAAGGACGGCACTGGCAAGGAACAGCATCAGCAGCGAGGATGTCGCCAGCGCGAGGTTGATGCTCTGGATGCCGCTCAAGGTGAGAAGGTGCGCGCTGGGCCCCGCAAGCGCCCTGAGAAGCTGTGCGGCAAGAAGGATCAGCAGCGTCGTGCGCCCGACGGCGAATTCCGCTCCGAACAGCGCAAGCAACTGCTCGCCATAGACGAAGATGATGTTCATGCTCATCAGCGTGATGACCGAAGGCACGATGATCGAGCGCCAGGCAGCGTTGTGCAGCCGGTCATGATCGCCCTTGTGCCGGGCATCCGCCATGTCGGGCACCACCATCTGCTGCCCGATCTGCACGAAGTAACCGACAAGCAGCGCCAGCTTCAGGCAAAGACCGAAGACGGCGATTTCAGCAGGGTTGAGAAAGGGCACCGCCACAAGGATGCCGACATCGGCGAAGAAATTGGTGAAGATGGCCAGCACGATCAGCTGCCAGGCTTCACGCCGCCAGCGCCACGCCAGTGCGGGCCGGGAGGCCTTGGCGAAGCGCACGCGCGGGACATGGCGTGCCAGCAGTACCGCCACAATGACTGCAAGTCCCGCCGTGATCGCGCCGAAGATCAGCATTGCGATCACGCCCGTAAGCGCCAAACCGGCGAGGCCTGCCGCCGCGATCACGGCGAAGAACAGGATGGGCCTGAACAAGCCTTCCGGCATGTAGCACAAAGAGAAATTGCGCATGCCGCCTGCGATGTTGGTCAGGATATTGAGGATGACGATGCCAACAATCATCCACCCGGCAATCACGTAGGCTCCGCGTTCGTCCGGCATGAGGCTTGGCCACAGCAGTGCCCAGAGCGAGACGGCAACCGCCATCACGGCGGCCACGATCAGCCCTTCACGCAGCGCGTGCCCGGTGAAGGTTCCGCACAGCACGTCATTCTGCTTGTTGCGGTAGCGTCCCACGAAACGTGCGGCAATCACCGGATAGCCCTGCGCGGCGATGACGCCAAGCACCGCAGCAAGGCTGCTTGCCGCATAGAAAAGGCCCAGCTGATGCGCGCCCATCAGCTTCACCAGCAACAGTTGCGTAAGGAATCCAATGCCCGCGCCGCCAAGCCGCGACACCATGATGATGCCGGACGAGGACGCGAGTTTCTTGATCTTGTTCAAAAGGGGCATGATGACCGGAAAAGTGGGGTTTGGGTCAGAGCGACAAGGCCTTGCGCACCGGCTCGGGCCACTTTGCCATGTCAAGACCGTGGACTGCGAACATCGCCACCGCGAGGCGGTCCATGCCGAAGGCCACACAGCCGGAATGCGCGAGCTCACCTGACTGGAGCTTCATGTCCCAGACATTGCCGAAGTGTTCCTTGTGGTAGTTGAAGCTCATGCAGGCCGTCTGCTTCTCGTTCGAGCGCACGGGGATGAGCAGTTCGAATTTCAGAGCGGCCTGAAGCTGCGCCACGGCCTTGATCGAACCCATGCGGCCGAAGAACGGATCGCTCGCCGTTTCAAGCGTGAAGGGCAGTTCCAGCAGGTTTGCGATTTCCTGCGCACGCGCCATCCAGCGCTGGCGGAAGGACGACACCTGATCGGGTGCGCCGATGCACACATATTCGCGCATGCGGAAGGACTGGAACCGGTCGATCTCTTTCGACGGTTCATGGCGGAACACATCGGCTGCGATGTCGAATACATAGCCTTGATCTGGCACAGGCCCGCGTTCGGCGGCAATCGGATAAACCGGATAGCAGGCGGCAGGAGACAGCACGAGATCGGCAGGCGTCAGCGAGGTCGTCCAGTCGCCGCCCGCATCGTGGCGTGCTACCGCGCCATTGATATCCGCCTCGCTGCCATGCAACGCGCAAACGCAGCCCAGCAGGTTGGGGAAGCTCTTCAGATAGCCCGATTTTTCAAGCTGATGGCGGCTCATCACCGGGGGAAAGCGGAGGATTTCGGCTTCGGGATCACGGTAGGATGAAATGAGGCCCGCGAGATTCTCGATCACGGTCTCATAGGCAGCCGTGCGCGCGTAGACACCATCCGCGCCCATCGAGCGGAAAAGTGTCGTTGCCATCGCGTCGATCTCGGCGGTCTTGATCGTGGCGGGCTGGCGGCCGGCCTGGAAGGGCATGTTCATATGTGCTGTCTCCGAAGCGGCAATCAGTTGCAGATGGTCTGGGGAACGCCGCTCATCAGCATGGCGCCTGCCATGCCCGCGGCAATGCGGTCGTTGTTGATCATGATGGGCGAGGAAAGAATGTCGCGCAGGTGACGCCCGATGCTGACATCGCCATCGTTGCGATAACCGGCGAGGCCACAGGTGCGGTAGCAGGCCATCACCGTCTCGACCGCGAGTTCCGAAGCGTCGACCTTCGTCATGGCAAGAGCTGTCTGATAATCGAGCGAGCCCCAGGCCCGCTGGTCGCCATGGCCCTTCTCATAGCGGTCGAGCGAAACCTGCAGTACGGAGCGCAGAAGGCGCAGCTTCGACTTTGCTTCACCAAGGCGCGCGGCACCCGGAGGTGTCTGGCCGCTGGCGCCGCGCATGGCTTTGCGCACGAAGAGTTCAGCTTTCTGCACCGCCGCTGCGGCGATACCGGACCACACGCTGCCCCACAGCAGATGAGCAGCGGGCGTCATGGTCTGGGAATGGATACGGTCATAGGCGACGGGCAGAAGCTGTTCCGCCACGCCGCGAGCGCTGAGCTTGAAGCCCGTACTGCAGGTGCCGCGCATGCCCAGCGTATCCCAGCCGCCTGTGAGGTTTAAATCGTAGTCCTCCTTCATGAAGACGGCGAGCACCTGGTCAGTCGAGTCCGATGTTTCAGAACGGCGCGCGGTCGTCACCACGCCATCGGCATAGGCGCCGTAGGAGATGACGGAGGCATCGCGCTCCAGGCCGATGCGGCCATTTTCATAGGTGATGGGAGATGCGCTTGAGCGGACATTTCCGCCGCCCATGCCTTCGGTCGTGGAGGATGCGAACAGCAATTGCTCCATATCGAGACGGCGCAGTATGTTTTCCTGCCATGGCACACCCATGCCATGGTTCACGATGCAGGCCACCTTCACGAGATGCATGGCATAGATCATGCCGGTAGAGGCGCAGGCGCGGCCAAGCGCGTAGCAGACTTCGGCGGCCTCGGTCATCGTGGCGCCTTCGCCGCCCAACCCGCGCGGAACAAAAATGCCCATGAGGCGCTGTTCCTTGATCATTGCAATCGCTTCAGCGGGGAAGCGCCCTTTGGCGTCCACGTCCGCTGCATGCTTGAGTGCAATCGCCGCGGCCGCATCGGTCCGCGCCTTGAAGCGCAAACCCGCAGTCTCTGCCGTCGCCGTGTTGAATGCCGTTTCCGAGGCCTTGATGTTCATAATGAGATAATCCCGTATTCGGGTAAATGAAGATGCAAGGCATGTGCCTGCACAAGGCAATCGAATTGCCGTTCAGTCCGGCACGGTTAAGCAATCGCCAACAGCATCCACCGCCGCATAGATGATGAATCTTCATCATGAATGCGCAAAACTCTCCGCAAACTTTCTTATCGTTTTATGATCTGCAAGCATTGAGGAGAGCTCCGCATGAGCGACGCATACGCCGCCCAACAATCAACTGCTTCGCAAGCTTTCGCACCGCAGGCCGAAGGAACCGCCAGCGCAGTGATGTCGGTGCTGCGCGAGATCCGCCCCCTGCAGTCCAACGGGCAGTTCTACGATGAAATGACCAATCTCTCGGATGCCGGCTTCACGTCGGTCGAGATGGTGAAGGTGATGCTTGGCGTGGAAGCCGCTTTCGACTTGATGATTCCGCAGGAGATGATCACGCCGGAGAATTTCACCAGTGCCGCGACCGTCACGGACATGATCAATGCTCTGCTAAGCCGCAACTAAACCTGTTCTTTCCGGACACACAAAGAGGGCGGCCTGTGGCCGCCCTCTTGTTTTCGTGTGGCTGTTCCTCAGGCGCTGACGCCTGCCCGCACGTGTGATATCCAGCTGGAAAAGATCGCGGCGGCAGAATTCGCAAGCCGTGCTTCAAGGCCCTGGCGCAACGTGACGTCCGGAAACTTCTCGAACAAACGAATATCGCGCGTGCGCTCGGCCTCGGTTCGATAGTTTTCCATGCGCAGCGTGGTCTCGGTGTCAAAGTAGCTTTCCGGAACTTCCGGATAGTCCTGCCGGAGGCCGTTGATGAAGCGCCCGACGTCACGCCGGTATTCGCGCATCAGTGAATCAGTCTCGTATTCCGGATGGCCCTGCAGGAACAGGAAATTGCTGCCGAGGTTGCACGAGAAGATATCGACCTGGCCATCCGGCGTCTCGGAGAGAATGTCATAGCCCTTCCGCAGCAGGTCGTCCTTGCGCACCTCGTTCATTCTGGAATGGCAGACAAACAGCGCAGCAGGCAAGGCATCGGTAGCCACGCCGGTCTTTTGGCAATTCAGAACGCCCGACTTCTTGCGCGATAGACGGCAGCGCTCAATTCCATCGAGATGCTGCACGGCGGCGTGAGCCGCGAGGCAGGACCACAAGGTGGTGCGTGTGTTCAGGCGCGCCCAATCCACAAGTTTCGTCAGTTCCGGCCAATAAGGTTCTTCATCCAGCCGCGCCGCACGAGGCTCATTGCCGGTGACAAGCAGTGCATCGACGCGCGATTCATAGAGGGCGCTGACCGGCTCATAGCGCTCGGCCAGTATGCGTCGGGCGTCCTCGGCGCGGGGAACGCCCGGAATATGAAAAAGCCTGATGTTGACGAGTCCCCCGGCGGCAGTCTGCACGAGGCGCACGAACTGGCGTTCGGTTGCAAGAAGTGCGGAGTCCGGCATGTTGTTGACGATGCCGATGGTGAGAGGCGCATCGCGCGAGCCATGCTCCATACCTCCGAAGCGATCGGAGAGCTTGCCCACCGGGGAGACCAGAGTTGCAATCGAACCGTCGAAAAAACCGTTCATGGGCTTGCTCCTGTGCTGATCATTCCGCTGCGAGCGGATGCCTCGTGGCGCTGACGGCAGCCGCCAGCGCCTGGTCGAGGTCCGCGATGATGTCATCGATATGTTCGATGCCGATGCTGAGCCGGATCATCTCGGGCCGGACGCCGGCCTTCTTCTGGTTCTCGGGCGGCATCTGCCGATGTGTTGTCGATGCCGGATGGCACGCGAGTGACTTGGCATCGCCGATATTCACGAGCCTGGTGACCAGATTCAGCGCATCATAGAAGCGCTTGCCTGCCTCAAGGCCGCCAACGACACCGAAGGTGAAGAGCGAAGACGCGTTGCCGCGCATGTATTTCTGCGCAAGCTGATAATAGGGATTGCCAGGCAGGCCAGCATGGTTGACCCAGGCGACACGCGCGTCCGAGCTCAGATACTTTGCCACCTTCAGCGCATTCTCCACGTGGCGTTCCATGCGAAGTGCCACAGTCTCGATGCCCTGCATCAGCTGGAATGCACTCATGGCTGGCAGAATGGCGCCGGTGTTGCGCTGGTAGACACTGCGGCAGCGCTCGATATAGGCGCGGGGGCCAAAGCGCTCGGCATAGACCATGCCGTGATAGGAGGGGTCCGGCTCGTTGAACTGCGGAAAGCGCGGATTGCCCTTCCAGGCGAAGCGGCCGCTGTCGATGATGGCGCCACCCATGGTCGTGCCGTGGCCGCCCAGGAATTTGGTCAGCGAATGGACGACGATGTCCGCGCCGAAATCGATAGGGCGCAGCAGGATCGGGGTTGCAACCGTATTGTCGACGATCAGTGGCACGCCGTGGCGGTGCGCCACTTCGGCAAGCGCCTCGATGTCGCAGATATTGCCCGCCGGATTGCCGACGCTTTCGCAGAAAACGGCGCGCGTCTCATGGTCGATCAGCTTTTCAATGTCAGCGGCGCTGTCGCCATCGGCAAAGCGAGGGTGAATGCCCTGCTTGGACAGGATGTGGGTAAAGAGCGTGTGTGTCGTGCCATAAAGCTGGGGCACGGAAACGATGTTGCCGCCGCAGTCTGCAACGTTCGACAAGGCGTAGTGAAGTGCCGCCTGCCCGCTGGCAACGGCCAAGGCAGCAACGCCGCCTTCAAGTGCCGCGAGGCGGCGCTCGAGTACATCGACCGTCGGGTTGGCGATGCGGCTGTAGCGATAGCCTTCGGTTTCGAGGTTGAACAACGCCGCGCCATGGTCGGCGCTGTCGAAGGTATAAGCAACCGTCTGGTAGATCGGAACGGCAACGGCCTTCGTTGTTTTCTCAGGCTCGTAGCCTGCATGAATGGCAAGGGTTTCGGCGCGCATCCTGGACCTCGAAGTTCTGACGCTGGACAATTGCCCGCACTTACAATGCATATAAAATTTTAAGCCCAAGCGCAGGCGAAATGCGTTGTAAACCTTAACTTCCGACTTCGATGAGGATGTAACTTATATGCAATCGCCGTGGCATCATTCTCGCTTCACTGTCCGGGTTTGAGACAGGTGGAGCGAATTTCCAATGAATGCGCAGGACAGGCTACCGCAAGCGGCGTTGAGAAAATCCCGGCCCGCTTCAATCGCCTGGGTCGAGGCATTGGCAGCGACAGCGGAGATCGGGAAGACGCCGCATCGCCTGCTCTGTGACGTGATCTCGTCCCGCGCTGGCACACATGGCGCTGCCCCTGCTCTGCTGTCCGATCGCGAGTGCTTTACTTTTGCGGAACTCGACGCGCGGATTGCTGCATATGCCCGCTGGGCTGTTGCCGAGGGCCTCAAGCCCGGCGACCGCGTGGCGCTCATGATGACGAACCGCCCGGAATATCCCGCCGCATGGATAGGGCTTTCGACGGCAGGCGTCATCGTGGCGCTCATCAACACGAACCTCAGCGGGCGTTCGCTGGCCCATTGCCTGGCCATTGCAAGGCCAAGCCATGTGATCGTCGAAGCGGGACTGCTCGATGCATACAACGGTTGCTCGCCCGACTGGGGGACCGCCGCACCCACTCTGCTGATCCATGGTGAAGGACCAGAAGACCGTCGCCGCATCGATGCCGAATTGCAGGAAACCCGCGCGAACGTATCGGCATTTCCCACGGTCTCGGTCGATCACAAGGCACTGCTGATCTATACGTCGGGCACCACGGGATTGCCCAAGGCCGCCTATGTCAGCCACCGCCGCGTGCAGAACTGGGCTTTATGGTTCAAGGGATTTCTGGGGAACACTGAGGCCGACCGCATGTATGACTGCCTGCCGCTTTATCACAGCGTGGGCGGTGTTGTCGCGGTGGCGGCAACGCTCGCGGCCGGCGGCTCCACAGTAATTGCTGCGAAGTTTTCCGCGCGCCGCTTCTGGGAGGATATCCGCCGCTGGGATTGCACGCAGTTCCAGTATATCGGCGAACTCTGCCGTTATCTTCTCAACGCACCGCCGTCTGAAGGCGATCAGAGCCACGGCCTGCGCGCCGCCGTTGGCAACGGGCTTCGCGCTGATGTGTGGGCGTCCTTCCAGCAGCGCTTCGCCATTCCGCAGATCGTGGAATTCTATGCCGCCACCGAGGGCAATTTTTCGCTTTTCAACGGCGAGGGCAAGCCTGGTTCCATCGGGCGCATTCCGCCTTACCTCAGGCACCGCTTCCCCACTTCTATCGTGAAGCACAATCCCGATACGGGTCTTCCCCTTCGCGGCGCGGACGGTTTCTGCATCTCCGCGCAAACGGGTGAAGCGGGAGAAGCCATTGGCCGTATCGGTGGTGGCGGCGATGGATCAGGGCGCTTCGAGGGCTATACGGACGAGTCGGAGTCGGATCGCAAGATCCTGCATAATGTGTTTGCAGACGGCGACGCCTGGTTCCGCACCGGGGATCTGATGCGCATGGACGCCGCGGGGCATTTCTACTTCGTCGACCGCATCGGCGATACCTTCCGCTGGAAGGGCGAGAATGTCTCGACACTGGAGGTCGAAAGTGTGCTGGCAGGCGCTCCTGGCGTGGTCGATGCCGTCGTCTATGGCATGAGTGTTCCCGGCAATGAAGGCAAGGCCGGAATGGCATTCCTGGAAACTGCCAGCGGCTTCAACCTTCATACGTTGGTTTGCCATGCGGCAACGCAATTGCCATCCTATGCAATGCCGGTGTTCATCAGAACGGGCGCATCTGCCGCCATCACCGAAACCTTCAAGCACAAGAAGCAGGATCTTGTGGCCGAGGGCTTCGATCCGTCACGAACGCCGGATCCAATCTATGTTCAAACGGATTCAGGCATTCACCGGCTGGATGCGGAGTTGCATGCGCGGCTTTGTGCGGGCGCCTTCCGTCTCTGATCCATCACGCCAGCAATTCGCCCAGTTGCTCTCCCGCAGCGTGGAGCGCGGTTGATGCCTGTGGCAGGAATGCCGGCAAGCCATAGAAAGAGTGCAGCATGCCTTCATGGCAAGTGTGCCTGACCGGAACATCCGCCGCCTGAAGGACTGTCGCATAATGGGCCGCCTCGTCCCGGAATGGATCGCTTGCAGCTGAAACAATTAGCGTTGGCGGCGAGAAGCCGGGCGATCCATGCCGCAAGGGAGAGGGCAATGCGGAAGAGGAATTTTCCTTGCCCACGCAAAATGCAATATCACGCGCAAGCGTTTCTGCATCGATCAGATAGCCCTTTGCGAACTCCCGGCGCGATCCAAATTCACCCGCGAGATCGATGACGGGGCACAACAGCAGTTGTGCCTTCAGAGCAACCTTCACCGGCTGATAGCCATTCGAGATCAAGGTGGCAAGCAGGGTGCCTGCGGATTCACCGCCAATACCGATCCGGGCGGGATCGATTTCCAGCGAGGTCGCCTGAGCCAGTATCCAGTCCAGCGCAAATGCTGCATCAACGAGGCTTGCCGGAAACCGGTGCTCCGGCGCCAGCCGGTAACCAACCGATATGACAATGGCACCGGAAGCCAGAGCCAGCCTGCGGCAAATCCCGTCATGCGTATCGATGCTTCCGGCAACGAGACCGCCGCCATGGAAGAACACGAGCGCCGGTGCCGCTGCAGCGCGCGTTTCATGCGCGTCATAGCTCCGCAGCGGGATTGAACCACCGGGGCCATCTATCGCCAAATCGCGAACTTGCGCCACCTCGACCGGCTTCGATCCCATCTGCATCAACTTGGCAAAGCCCTCCCGCCGTGCGTTCACAGATTGATCGGCGGATGCGCCAGAAAGCGAAAGCATGTCCAGAAGCCGCCTGGCGCGGGGGTCAACGGTCATTCACCATTCTTCCTACAATCATAACGAAACAGCCATGGGCAGGTTAGTCTGGTACGCAAGATGCATGATCCGCACCAGATCAATCCAGTGTCCATAGGAGACTTGAACATGTCAACCAAGCCGGTCATATTCTCGAAGCACGATGTGGACCTCAAGCCCTCGCCCATCAATCCGGCCTGGGTCATCGACGGCAGCCCCAATGCGCGCAACACCATCTTGTCACGCAGCGAGGACCAGACCGCTTGCACAATCGTGTGGGACTGCAGCAAGGGCAAGTTCAACTGGTATTATGACTTCGATGAAACCGTGCACTTCATCGAAGGCAGCGTCACAATTGAAGATGGCCATGGGCCCGCCCGCACACTCGGCCCCGGTGACGTTCTCTTCTTTCCCGCAGGCTCCCATGCGGTGTGGACGGTCCACGACTATATTCGCAAAGTGGCCTTCTGCCGGAAAGTTCTGCCCGGCCCGGTGGGAACTCTCATCAAGGTTCTCCGCGCCGTGAAGCACAAGCTGTCGCCGCCCAAGGGTGAGGCCTCGCTCATGGGCGCGAACTAGAGGAATCAGACATGCCGAAGCCCGTCACGCGCCCGAAATTTTCCACAACCTGGACCTTCTTCGAAGGCGAGTGGCACGAGGGCAACGTTCCGATCATGGGTGCCCGCACCCATGGCGCGTGGCTCGGCTCGACCATCTTCGATGGTGCACGCAGCTTCGAAGGGGTCGCCCCCGATCTCGAACTTCACATGCAGCGCATCAATGCGTCGGCCCGTGCCTTCGGGTTGATGCCGCTGGTCAGCGACGATGAGTGGCTGGCCTTGGCGCGTGAGGGGATCGCAAAGTTCGAAGCGTCGAAGGCGCTCTATATCCGCCCGATGTACTGGGCGGAGAATGGCGCGGCGGGCGGCGGCGTGAAGCTCGACCCCGAAACCACCAACTGGTGCCTCTGCCTCTACGAAGTGCCAATGCCGGAACCCGGCAACATGGCGATCACGCTTTCGCCCTTCCGCAAGCCCTCGCGCGAGACGGCGCCTGTTGATGCCAAGGCGGGCTGCCTCTATCCCAACAATGCGCGCGCATTGGCGGAAGCAGGTACGCGCGGTTTCAGCAATTGCCTCTTGCTCGACATGCTGGGCAACGTCACCGAACTCGCCAATGCCAACATCTTCATGGCACGCGGCGGCGAAGTGTTCACGCCTGCCCCAAACGGCACTTTTCTTGATGGCATCACGCGCCGCAGGATCATCGGCCTGCTGCGGAATTCCGGCGTGACGGTTCACGAAACGGCGATGAGCTATCCCGATTTCCAGTCGGCGGACGAGATCTTCTCTGCCGGCAATTTCTCGAAAGTCATGCCGGTGACTCGCATTGACGAGCGCGGCCTGCAGCCTGGCGCCTTCTATACACGCGCCCGGAAGCTTTACTGGGACTTCGCCCACGCCTCCTGATTGACTGCCATCACGATGAGGCAAGCCGCTGGCGGGCCTGATCGCGAATGCGCGTCAGCGTGGTGGCGGGAAGGATTGCATCCGGATCAATCTTGACATGGATGATCGATGGCAGGCCGGAGGCTTTCGCCGCCTCGAAGGCCGCTGCGAATTCTTCCGTCTTCTCGACCGTCACGCCGAAACCGCCAAAGACCCGCGCATATCCCGCAAAATCCGGATTACGAAGATCGGTGGCGATGCGTCGCCCGGGGTATTCGCGTTCCTGATGCATGCGGATGGTGCCGTAGATTCCGTTGTCGCAGACGACAGTGATGATCGGCAGTTCATATTGAACCGCGATTGCGAACTCTTGCCCGTTCATGAGAAAGTCGCCATCGCCGTTGAGCGACAGCACCATGCGCTCCGGAAAGAGCCGCTTGATGGCCACGGCAGACGGCATGCCATAGCCCATCGAGGCGGAAGTCGGCGCGATATGGCTGGCGAAGCGGCGGAAGCGATAGTAGCGGTGGATCCACGATGCGTAATTGCCAGCGCCATTGCAGATGATCGCATCCTCGGCAAGATTGTTCCGGAGCCACACCATGATTTCGCCGAGGTTCACGTCGCCCGGCTGCGGCGTTGGCACTTCAGTCCAGGCCAGATACTCGGAATGGGCCTCCGCGGCGGTGCCCTTCCATGCGGGGTCCAGTGGCGGCTTCATCGCAGCGAGGGCTGGCGCAAAGCGTTCGGGCGAGGCGAGAACGGAGAGGTGCGGGGTATAGACGCGACCAAGCTCCATCGCATCGGGATAGATGTGAACGAGCTTCGTTGCAGGCGATGGAATGCCCAGCAGCGTATAGGCCTGCGACGGGATTTCGCCGAGGCGGCCGCCCGCCAGGATGAGCACATCCGCGCTTTTGAGCCGTGCGATGAGCTTCGGATTAGGGCCGATGCCGAGGTCGCCCGCATAATTTGGATGCAGCGGATCGAACAGCGGAAGGCGGCGATAGCTCGTGACGACGGGAAGTTGATGGGTTTCAACGAAGCGCGTGATCGATGCGCAGGCCTCCGGGCTCCAGCGGCTGCCGCCGACGATCAGCACCGGGTTCTTCGCAACAGCGAGCAAGGCCTCGATTTGCTTCAGGTCTTCCGCACCAGGCGCTGTCTCAACCGGCTTCCATGCCGGCGCATCCGGCACATCGACCTTCTCGCTCAGCATGTCCTCGGGAAGTGCCAGGACGACGGGGCCGGGGCGGCCAGCCGTTGCCTGATGGAACGCGCGCGACACGAACTCCGCCATCCGGGAGGGATCGTCGATCTCTGCGGTCCACTTCGTCATGCTGCCGAACACGGCGCGGTAATCGAGTTCCTGAAATGCGCCGCGCTCTTTCATGCCGCGGTCGACTTGGCCCACGAACATGATGACGGGCGTCGAATCCTGCTGGGCGATATGGATGCCAGGCGAGGCATTGGTGGCGCCAGGCCCGCGCGTGACAAAGCAGATGCCGGGTTTGCCCGTGGCCTTGCCAACGGCATCCGCCATCATCGCGGCGCCGCCTTCCTGACGGCACACCGTCACCGTGATGGGCGAATCATGCAAGGCATCGAGAACGGGCAAAAAACTTTCGCCCGGCACGCAGAAGACATGCTCGATGCCGTTGATGACGAGCTGATCGACCAGCACCTGTGCCGCCGTCCGCGACTTACCCATCAGCCTACACTCCAAAGATCGCGTATTCGGTGTCGGAAAGATCGCACAGCGCCGGGCGGTGCGGTCCCTTGAAATATTTGCGGCCACGCCGTTCCGTATAGAAGCCGCGCAAGCCCGCAACGGGACCATCGGCGTCCATCACAAGGAAAGGAGCGGCCTTCCACATGAAGTGCCGCCCAAGATTGCCTGCCAGCCGGACGAGCTGGGCCCGGTCAGGCGCATGAATCACGAACATTGCGGGCAGCGTGACTTTGCCGGAGCGGATACAGTAAGGGCGGAAGACAAAGCCTGAAAGATCATCGCCCTTGCGGGCCACCAGCACGCTGCAACCCATGTCGCGATGACGGCGCAGCATTTCGAATTCCGGCAAAGCCTGATGGGCATCGGTCAGATGTTCGATCGTAACACCCGGACCCGGCGCCTTCAGCGCGGCGGCGGCGAAAAACAGACCGTTGCAATATCGCGTGTAGCCCTGGTTCTCCACGATGGGCCACGTATGGGGCGCAGGCGAAACGTTGGCGAACGTCGTCTCCTTGTTGCGGAGCGCAATCGAGACAAGAAGCTGCGCATAGGCGCGGTAGTCCGGGTTCACATACCAGCTTGCGACATTGGTGAAGTTCGCTGGCATGCCGTCGACCAGACGAGAGGATGCGATCAGGAGAATGACGCCGACGAGCCTTCCTCCAGCGTCGAGACAGTGGCCGAAACGCGGTGCGCCTTCGGGCACTTCGCGGCAATGCATCTTGTTCAGCCCGTTAACCCAGCCTTGCCGCGCACGGCCGCTGAAACCTTCGCAAAGGAGATCGGCAACGCGGTCCAGATCATTCTCATTTATGAGGCGGCAGCGCACTCTTTCGCGGGCGGCGGCGGGCTTCATCTGCTTAACCCTATGTTCAAAGGATTTTCATCCAAGTTTCCTTATTTGATATACATGAATGAAAGCACACGGGAGCAGCATTCAATGTCCACACGGTTAATGATCATGGAGTCCATCGAGCAGGTTGCGCGCGAGCAGAACAAGACACTCCGTATGCTGACGGATGACCTTGAACTTCTGGAATCGGGCCTCGATTCCCTGTGCTTCGCCATTCTCGTGGCACGGCTCGAGGACAAGCTCGGCTATGATCCCTTCACCGCTTCCGACGATATGGAGTTTCCGGTGACGCTCGGCGAATTCATCGGTGTCTATGACAATGCAAAGCTTGCAGCCTGACAATCTGCGGCAGGCGCTGGCGCTTGCCGGAACATCTCCGCAAAGCAGCCTGACGGATGGGGTCAACCGGATCCGGCTGGGTGCCGTGCTGGCGGGGAGCTGTCTTGATGATTCCGCCGCGCTGGCCGGGCGCTCGGTGCTCGTTGCTGCCGCAACGCAATTCGAGGCCGCGCTCACGCTCCTCGAACTTGACGGTGTTGCACGCCGCCTCATCCTCATGCCGCCCGATGTGAGGCCGGAACATCTCGCTGCGATCATCCGAGATTCCGGGGCCGATGCCATCATCTGTTCGGATGCCGGGAACTTCAGCCAATCGGGTGTGGCACATATCCAGCGCTGCAATATGGAACTCCGTCCGCGCGCGGGCAGCAGGATCGTGGCGCGTCCCACCGAATGGCTGATGCTCACGTCCGGCACCACAGGTGACCCGAAGATTGCCATCCACACGCTGAAAGGCCTCACGGGCGCCATCGCTCCGGTCACGCCTGGTGCAGTGAAGCCCACATGGGCCACCTTCTACGACATCCGCCGCTATGGCGGCTTGCAGATTTTCCTCCGCGCCATGCTGTCAGGCGGCAGCCTCGTACTGTCGCAACCGGACGAAGCGGTGGCCAATCATCTGGCACGGCTCGCCGCGGAAGGCGTCACCCATGTTTCTGGCACGCCTACGCATTGGCGCCGCGCGCTGATGAGTGCCGCCTCCGCGAACTTCCATCCCGCCTACGTCCGTCTGTCGGGCGAAATCGCGGACCAAGCCATCCTCGATGCATTGTGTCTCGCGTTTCCCGAATCCTCGATCGGCCATGCCTATGCTTCGACCGAGGCAGGCGTGGGCTTCGATGTGAACGATGGACGTGAAGGCTTCCCGGCTTCTTATCTCGACCAGCCGCGCAATGGTGTCGAGATGCGGATCGTCGATGGCTCACTCCGTATCCGCTCGCCGCGCATGGCGTCGGCTTATGCGGGCCGCCCCGACCTTGCCATGACGGATGAAGAAGGCTTTGTCGACACCGGCGACATGGTGGAGGTCCGCGACGGGCGCTGCCATTTTGCCGGAAGGCGCGGCGGCATCATCAATGTCGGCGGGTTGAAGGTTCATCCTGAGGAAATCGAAACCGTCATCAACCGCCACGGCGCCGTGCGGCAGTCGCGCGTCAGGCCGCGCAAAAGCCCCATCATCGGCGCCATTGTCGTGGCCGACGTGGTGCTGCGCGAGGTGCCGCAGAATATCGATGAACTCAAGCAGGATATTCTGGCGCTGTGCCGGTCAAACCTTCCCTCCCACAAGATTCCCGCCCTCCTCAACATCGTGCCGAGCATCGAAATGACGGCCGGCGGCAAGGTCTCGCGCCAACATGCGTAATATCATCGTCACGGGCGGCAGCCGGGGCCTTGGCCTCGCAATCTGCACGAGGCTCGCCGCGAATGGCTATCGCGCCATCGCCGTGGCCCGCAAGGAAACGCCGGAACTGGCCAAGGCAATCGCCGCGGCCTCTGAGGGCTCGCTCCATTTTGCACCATTCGATCTGGGCGAGATCGAAGCCATGCCGGACTTCGTGAAATCCCTCAGGAAACAGCACGGCGGCATCTATGGACTCGTCAACAATGCCGGGATTGGCACCGAGGGTCTGCTGGCTGTCATGCCGCTGGAGGAGATTGAGCAACTCATCCGCATCAACACACTGTCGCCCATCGCACTCACGCGGCAGGTGATCCGCTCGATGTTTTCGGAAGGCCAGGGCCGCATCGTCAACATGTCGTCCATCATCGCGTCGACGGGCTACAGCGCGCTCTCGGTCTATGCCGCCACCAAGGCCTCGCTCTCCGGCTTTACAAAGTCACTCGCACGCGAGGTGGGCCGCGCCGGCATCACGGTCAATGCCGTTGCGCCGGGCTTCATCGAGACAGCGATGACAGAGGGCCTCGGGGAAGAAAAACGCCAGCAAATCGCGCGCCGCAGTGCCTTGCAGCGGCTGGCCGGGGCCGAGGATGTGGCGCGCACGGTCGAATTCCTCATGGGCGACGGCGGCCGCAACATCACAGGCACCGTGATCACGGTCGATGCTGGCAACACGGCCTGAACCGGCGGCGACAGCCCGTCCCATCTCCGTCCACATGAAATTATGCCCACTTTGCCCGTCTGGCGATCACTCTGGTTGCCCCGCCATACATTCAAGCCTCATAATGCCCTGGATTGAGATTTCTCCTGGAGGCATTTACCGTTGCCGCTGATTCTGATCGCACTGCTGCCGTTTATCGGCGCTTTGCTGCCGGGCCTGTTGATAAGGGCCGGGCGCAATTCCTGTGCATGGTCGGCCGCAACGATCACCGCCACAGCTCTCGCAGGACTTCTGGTTCATGCACCCGCTGTGTTTGCAGGCGATGTGATCCAGTTCCGGCTAGACTGGCTGCCGGGCCTTGGCCTCAATGCCAATCTGTTTCTGGACGGGCTTGGCTTCCTGTTCGCCAGCCTCATCCTGGGCATCGGGCTGCTGATCATCCTTTACGCGCGGTTCTATCTTGACCGCGATGACCCCATGGGAGAGTTCTACACTTACCTGCTGCTGTTCCAGGGCGCGATGGTGGGGATCGTCCTGTCCGATAACATCCTCCTTCTCCTGATTTTCTGGGAGTTGACGTCGCTCACGTCATTCCTGCTCATCGGCTACTGGAAGCATCTGCCGGAAGGACGCCAGGGTGCGCGCATGGCGCTGGTGGTCACCGGCATGGGAGGGCTGGCACTGATCGGCGGCATGCTGCTTCTCGGCGAGATTGCCGGCAGTTATGACCTGAGCGTGATCCTGCAGAAGAAGGATCTTGTACAGGCAAGCCCGCTCTATTTTCCGGCCCTCATCCTCATTCTCCTCGGCTGCTTCACCAAGTCGGCGCAGTTTCCGTTTCACTTCTGGCTGCCGCACGCCATGGCGGCGCCAACGCCAGTGTCCGCCTATCTGCATTCGGCCACGATGGTGAAAGCCGGACTGTTTCTCCTGGCGCGGCTCTGGCCGGTTCTTGCCGGAACGCCCGAATGGTTCTACATCGTCGCCACCACAGGTCTTGTCACCATGGTGCTCGGCGCACTGATTGCGCTGTTCAAGGATGATTTGAAGGCCTTGCTGGCGTTCTCGACCGTCAGCCACTTAGGGCTGATCACCATGCTTCTGGGCTTCGGTACGCCCATCGCCGCAGTTGCGGCGGTGTTCCACATTATCAACCACGCAACCTTCAAGGCCTCGCTGTTCATGGTGGCGGGCATCGTCGACCACGAGACCCGCACCCGCGATATCAAGAGGCTCGGTGGCCTGCGCCACCTGATGCCGCTGACCTTCATGATTGCAACGCTGGGCGCTCTGTCCATGGCCGGCATACCGCTGCTCAACGGCTTCCTGTCAAAGGAGATGATGCTGGAAGAAGCGGCTCACACATACTGGCTCGATTCACCGTGGCTGGTGCCTCTGCTTGCGACTCTCGGCGCGCTGCTGTCGGCTGCCTATTCATTCCGTTTCATTGCCCATGTGTTTCTGGGCCCAAAGCGCCGGGACTATCCCGCAAAGCCACATGATCCGGATCTCGGCCTCTGGGCAGCGCCGGGATTTCTGGTGGCGCTCGTCGTCGTCATCGGCATCGCGCCGGCAGCTGCGGCGGGTGCAATCGTGGCGCTTGCAGCAGGCGCGGTGACAGGCGGGGAACTGCCAAACTACAGCCTCAAGATATGGCAAGGCTTTACGCCGGCCCTCCTTCTGTCAGCCATTGCAACACTTGGCGGCGTGCTGCTGCTGATGGCGCACCGCCTTCTCGATGCAATCTGGCAGCGCATGCCCGGGCCGGAGGCAAAGACGATATTCGATGCCCTGACCGCTCAGGCTGTCTCCCTGGCGCGAGGCATCACCGGAGCACTGCATGATGGTGCGATGACGCGCTATGCAGCACTTTTCGCGCTTACGGCCGGGGTGTCAGGCGCTGCCGCATGGATCGGCGGAACAACAGGCCCCGCGGTGCGCCAGCTTCTGCCCGTCGGTATCGTTCCCGCCATCGTCTGGCTTCTGGTAATTGTGGCAACAGGCTCAATCGTTCTCCTCCACCGCAACCGGCTTCTGGCTTTGATCCTGATGGGCGTGAACGGGCTGGTCGTCTCCATCGCATTCGCCTATTTCTCCGCGCCCGATCTTGCCTTGACGCAGGCCTCGGTCGAGGTCGTGACGATCATTCTGCTGCTGCTGGCGCTCAACTTCCTGCCCAAGGCAAGCCCGCGCGAAAGCAGCGGCGGGCGGCGTTTCCGCGACGCGGCACTTGCCATCTTCATCGGCCTCGGCGCGGGACTTCTCACCTATGCGATCCAGGTAACGGATTTCGCACAAGGCTCGATCTCGGCTTATCATCTCGCCAATGCCAAATCGGGCGGCGGCGGCACCAATGTGGTGAACGTGATCTTGGTGGACTTCCGCGGCTTCGATACGTTCGGCGAGATTATCGTGCTCGGCATCGCCGCACTCGTCATCTATGCGCTCACCGAAGCTCTCCTGTCCGGGCCGGTCGGCCAGCGTCTTGCAAGGCGGCCTGCCGATACGGGCGAGGCCGGTGACAGCCATCCGCTCATGATGGTAATCGCCACGCGGGTGATGATGCCGATCGCCGTCATGGTCGGCGTGTTCATCTTCCTGCGCGGCCACAACAACCCCGGCGGCGGCTTCATCGCGGGGCTGATCATGGCGATCGCGCTCATCATGCAGTATATGGCCAGCGGTTTCGACTGGGCGGCAGCCCGGCAACGCCTTCCCTATCACGCCATCATCGCAGCGGGGATCTTCGCCGCACTCCTGACAGGACTGGGATCGCTCTTCGCGGGGCGTCCCTTCCTCACCAGCAGCTATGGCTATTTCAAGCTGCCCTTCATCGAGAAGTTCGAACTTGCTTCCGCCATGGCCTTCGACACCGGCGTCTTCCTGTGCGTCGTTGGTGCCGTCATGCTGGCGCTCGAAAGCCTGTCGCGGCTGGACCACCGCTCAGGCGACCGCCCCAGCGCACATGCGATGGATGTCGATCCATCGCGCGCCGCCATGGCGGAGAAAGCCTAGAGATGGAATATCTGTTTTCAAGTGCCGTCGGGGTGCTCACGGCGGGTGGCATCTACCTCGTCCTGCGGCTCCGAACGTTTCCGGTCATCCTCGGCATTTCACTGCTGTCTTACGCTGTGAACCTTTTCCTCTTCGCATCCGGCAGGCTGGCGTTGAACGTGCCGCCCGTCTGGCAGGACGAGACCACGGCCTACACCGATCCGCTGCCGCAGGCATTGGTGCTCACCGCAATCGTCATTTCATTCGGCATGACCGCAGTGGTGGTGATGCTGGCGCTCGGGTCCTACCTCGCATCGCGAGACGACCTGATCGACATGAAGGAAGACGAGAGCACGCCCGCCGCCGACGAGGCGTCATGATGAACCACTGGATCGCTGCGCCGCTGCTGCTGCCGCCGCTTGTGGGCGCCGTGATGCTGATCTCGATGCGGCATCATCTCGATCTCGCGCGCATCTTCTCGGTCGCCAGCATCGTGGTGCTGATCGCGATTTCGGCGGGGCTTCTGGTACAGAGCGATACCGGTTCTATCGAGGTTTACAGGCTGGGCGATTGGCCCGCCCCCTTCGGCATCGTACTGGTGCTGGACCGCCTGTCGGCCCTCATGGTTACGCTGACCGCGTTGCTGGCGCTGCCCGTCGTTCTCTATGCCATCGGCTCTGGCTGGGACGGGCGCGGCCGGCACTTTCACAGCCTGCTGCAATTCCAGCTGATGGGACTTTTCGGCGCCTTCCTCACGGGCGACATCTTCAACCTCTTTGTGTTTTTCGAGATTCTGCTTATCGCCTCCTATGGCCTGATGATCCACGGCGGGGGCAAGCGGCGGCTCAAGGCCGGCGTGCAGTACGTCATCTACAACCTGCTCGGTTCGACGCTGTTTCTCTTCGCGCTCGGCACGATCTATGCCGTGACCGGCACACTGAACATGGCCGATCTGGCGCTGCGCGTTGCTGAAATCCCTTCGACCGGCACAGCACTCATCCGGGTTGCCGCCGTGCTGCTGCTGCTGGTCTTCGCGGTGAAGGCCGCCCTCGTGCCCCTGCATTTCTGGCTCCCTGTAACCTATGCGGAAGCGCCTGCACCCGTTGCCGCGCTGTTCGCCGTCATGACCAAGGTTGGCGCCTATGCCATCCTCAGGGTGTTCACGCTAATCTTCGGACCGGAGGCGGCAGCTACCGAAGGGCTGATCGGGCCATGGCTCATTTCCGCCGCCATGGTCACGCTGGCTATCGGAATGATTGGCGTTCTCGGCGCCAGATCGTTGGGGAAACTCGCGGCCTTCGCAGTCATCGGCTCCATGGGAACGCTGCTCATCGCGATAGGACTGTTCACGCCGCAAGCTACGGCGGCTGCGCTTTACTACATGATACATTCCACGCTTGCCGGTGCCGCCTTGTTCCTTGCCGTCGATCTGGTGCGGGCACGGCGCGCTAGCGGCGACCGGCTTGTTCCTGCACCGCCGATGGCGCAGAGCGGTTTCATCGCGGCGCTGTTTTTTGCCGCCGCCATCAGCATGGCAGGAATGCCACCGCTCTCGGGCTTCATCGGCAAGCTTCTGGTGCTGAGCGCCGCGCGCGGCCACGATTTCGTCTGGCTGATCTGGGGAATGATCCTCGTCACCTCGCTGATGGCGGTCGTCGGATTTTCCCGCGCGGGCAGCACGCTGTTCTGGAAAACGACGGATGGCGGATCTGCCCCGTCCGGTACGCCGTCCTCCAGCGCGCTTGCTCTCACCGCCACCTGCGGATTGCTCGGGCTTGCCGCCCTCATCACGATTCTGGCTGGGCCGCTGATGGTATTCCTCGACGCTGCGGCCGAACAACTCCATGCGCCTTCCGCCTACATCAATGCCGTGCTGCCGGAAACGGGAGTGCAGCCCCAATGATCAACCGCATCCTGCCCCATCCCCTGCTGACGCTGCTGCTCATCATCGTCTGGCAAATGCTTGTGAACGGGATCACGGCGGGCAGCCTGCTGCTGGGTGCCCTTCTCGGGCTCGTCATCCCCATTCTGACCGGGCCCTATTGGCCCAACCGTCCGAAGCTGCGGCGGCCGTTGAAGATCATCGAATACGTCTTCGTCGTGATGTGGGACATTTGCGTAGCGAGTGTTATCGTCGCGCGCCTCATCCTGTTCCGCCGCAATTCAGAACTGCGCAGCACCTTCGTCGCCATTCCGCTCGAACTCAAGTCGCCCGAGGCGATCGCAGTGCTCGCCGGCACGATCACCATGACGCCCGGAACGGTCACGAGCGACGTTTCCGCCTGCGGCCGGGCACTGCTGGTGCATTGCCTCGATGCGCCGGACCCCGGGGCCGTGCGCGAC
>JBKJQU010000427.1:0-4519 GCA_046594995.1 Aestuariivirga sp. | reverse complement strand
CCGGCCCTTTCACAACGGCATTTCTGCCTTCCTCGACAGGCGCGCGGCCGGCGGCGTCCGTTCCATCATCGTGACGATCCACAGCTTCACGCCGGTCTACAAGGGCAAGCCGAGAAGCGTTGAACTCGGCATCCTGCATGACCGCGACGGCACACTGTCTTCGCGTCTCATCAAGAGCTTTCCCAATGTCGATGCGCGCCTCAACGAGCCCTATGGGCCGAAGGACGGCGTGCTTCATACCTTGAACATGCATGGTTTCGCACGCGGGCTGATGCATGCCATGATCGAGATCCGCAACGATCTCGTCAGCACGGAACGCGGCCAGGACGAGTGGGCGCAACGGCTATCGGTGCCGCTCATTCAGGCCATTACAAAATAGGGGAATAGACATGACCGAGGGAATGCTGACGCTCGATCAGCTGAAAAAGGAAGTGGCCGCCGGCACCATCGATACGGTCATCGCGGCGCTGGCCGACATGCAGGGCCGCCTCATCGGCAAGCGCTTCCACGCCAAGTTCTTCGCCGACGGCGGACATGAGGAGACCCATGGCTGCAACTATCTGCTCGCAGTCGACATCGCGATGGAGCCAGTGCCGGGCTACAAGGCCTCAAGCTGGGAAAAGGGTTACGGCGATTTCGTGCTGAAGCCCGACATGGCGACGCTCAGGCGTATCCCATGGCTTCCCGGTACGGCGCTGGTGTTATGCGACATTCTCGATCACCACACGCATGAGGACGTGCCGCACAGCCCTCGCGCCATCCTCAAAAAGCAATTGAAGCGCCTCGATGCGCTGAAGATGAAGGCCTACATGGCCTCTGAGCTCGAATTCTTCCTGTTCGAGGACAGCTATACCACAGCGCATGAGAAGGGCTACCGCAACCTCAAGACCTCGGCGCATTACATCGAGGACTACCATATCTTCCAGACGTCCAAGGAAGAGGACGTGATGCGCGCGATCCGCAACGGGCTTTATGGTGCGGGCATTCCGGTCGAGAATTCCAAGGGCGAGGCCGCACCGGGCCAGGAAGAGATCAACGTCAAGTATACCGATGCGCTGCAGATGGCGGACCGGCATGTGATCATCAAGAATGGCTGCAAGGAAATTGCCTTCGGCCTTGGCAAGGCGATCACCTTCCTCGCCAAGTGGAATTACAATCTGGCGGGAAGCTCGTCGCACATTCACCAGTCGCTGTGGAGTGCGGATGGCAAGACGCCGATGTTCTTCGACAAGGCTGGCGATCATGGCATGTCGGAGATGATGCAGCATTATCTGGCAGGGCAGCTCGAGCATTCGGGCGAGCTTACCTATTTCCTCGCACCCTACATGAATTCTTACCGCCGCTTCATCGCGGGCACCTTCGCGCCGACGCGCTCGGTATGGAGCTTCGACAACCGCACGGCGGGCTTCCGTCTTTGCGGTGCCGATTCAAAGGCGATCCGCGTGGAATGCCGGATCGGCGGATCGGACCTCAACCCCTATCTGGCTTTCGCGGCGCTGATCGCGGCGGGCCTCGACGGGATCGAGAAGAAGACGAAGCTCGAACCGGTGTTCCAGGGCGATGCCTATGACACATCGAAGAAGCTGCGCGAGATACCAAAGACATTGCGGGAGGCGACCGAGCTTCTCGACAAGTCAAGCTTCCTTCGTGGCGCGCTGGGCGGCGACGTGGTCGATCACTATGTGCATACAGCGAAGTGGGAACAGTTCGAATATGACCGGCGCGTGATGGATCTCGATCTGGTGCGTGGCTTCGAGCAATACTGAGTCAAATAACACTGGGATGCGGCGGGGCTGACAGCCCGGCAATGGAGACATGACGATGACGATTCCAAACCGTAATTTCAACTTTCCAACCCCGATCAAGTTCGGCGCCGGCCGCATCAGGGAACTGGCCGAGCTTTGCAAGGCCAATGGCATGAACCGTCCGCTGTTCGTGACCGACAAGGGGCTCGCCTCCATGCCGATGGTGGCCGGCATCATGGCGGACCTGAAGAAGTCGGGCCTCAAGGCCGGCATCTTCTCCAACGTGCGGCCCAATCCGGTGGAAGAGAATGTTCTGGAAGGATGCGAGGCTTTCAGGGCGGGCAAGCATGACGGCGTCATCGCGTTTGGCGGCGGCTCTGGCCTCGACACCGGCAAGATGATCGCCCTGATGCATTCGCAGAAGATCTCGATCTTCGACCTTGAAGACATCGGTGACTGGTGGACGAGGGCGGATGCTTCGGTCATCTCGCCTATCATCGCGGTGCCGACGACGGCTGGCACGGGCTCCGAAGTGGGCCGCGCCGGCGTCATCACGCATCCGGTCACGCATGAGAAGAAGATCATCTTCCATCCGGCGATCATGCCGAAGGTGGCGCTGCTCGATCCTGAACTGAGCGTGGGCCTGCCGCCAAAGCTGACGGCGGCGACGGGCTTCGACGCCTTCGCGCATTGCCTCGAGGCCTATTGCACACCGTTCTATCATCCGATGGCTGAAGGTGTGGCGCTCGAAGGCATGCGGCTGGTGAAGGAGAACCTCGCCAAGGCCGTGAAGAAGGGGAAGGACCTTGACGCACGCGGCAATATGCTTGTTGCCTCCGCCATGGGCGCCACGGCGTTCCAGAAGGGCCTGGGCTCCATTCATGCGCTGTCGCATCCCTTCGGCGGGCTTTATGATGCCCATCACGGCATGCTCAACGGCATCATTATGCCTTATGTGCTGAAGGCCAACCGGAAGAAGATCGAGCCGAAGATCGAGCGCGTGGCCGCCTATCTTGGGCTCAAGGGCGGCTTCAACGGCTTCATGAAATTTGTGCTGGCGCTCCGGAAGGAAACCGGCATTCCGCATGCGCTGAAGGATATCGGCATCGACCTGAAGCGCCTCGACGAGGTGGCGAAGATGGCGATCAAGGATCCGACGCATGAGTCCAATCCGGTCGCCTTCAGCGAGAAGCAGTACAAGAACCTCGCCAGGAAATGCGTGACAGGGGACCTCTGACCTCAAGCCAAGTTCCACCGGGTAAGTCATACTGAATTTTTTGTATGGCTGGAACGGAAGGAACCGCAATCGAATTGAAACGAGTGGCAACATGGGCTGGCTGGCTTTGAAGCAGTGTTTCAGGAGGATGCTATGTGTGACTACTCGTTGGAAATGTATGGCTCGCGTCCCGCCCGTGAAGGCGAGCGCTATGTGACGACACGGTTCCCCAGCGGATCGATGGGGCTTGCTTCCCCCGGCCAGCTGGGAACGCCCGTCTGCATGGCGTGCGACACGAGACTTTCGATCGCGGACATCCCGGCCGAGCTTGCCGCGCGGCATGGTATTCCGGCCAGTGCCGAAGCTACTTTCGTGCGCCTCGACACGGGCAGCTACCGTGACGGATTGAAGTTCGATAATGGCGCCGAGCTGTCGTTGCAGCAGCTGCCTGCCGGCATTTCGGTGGCGATTGCTGATGAACTGGTGAAGCCCGTCGGCATTTTCCAGAAGGCCGATATGAAGCCTGCCCTGGTTTGACGGAGCTACCGTGAGTCAGTCTCCAGGCTTGGCTTCGACATAGGCCTCGATCTCGACTTCGCCCGCGTTCAGGAAATCCAGGACAAGGCCGAAGCGGTTACCGGGGACGAGCGGTCCACTGAGCCCCACGAGTCGCAAGTGACGCCCCGTGGGGCGCATCGCCAAGGGTTTACCCGGCTCCAGAATCATTGAGGGGAGTGCCGGATCGTCATAGCGGTTGTTGCGGCGCAGTTCGATCAGTGTACAGACGGATGAGCGCGCCGCCACGAGTTCGTCAGTCTCCTTGCCGTTGTTCACCATTGGAAAGAACAATTGCCCGTCGCCATATTGCACGGGCAGCGCCCAGGCATGGCCAATGGCAATCATGCCGTGCTTGTAGGAATGGGCGTGCGCTGTAGCGGGAAGGGCGAGCAAACCCAGAAGAAAAATACGTCTTTGCATCATCGCGATTAAGTGCGCCGGTATGTTTGCAGTGTGGCATGAATGATTGCGGTTGGTCGTGCAATCCATACCACCCCTAGTTCTTGCATCAAGATGTAGGTGCAAATTGCGCGTGACGCACAACATGTTTTCAGAGTTGTGAATCATTGTGCCGTGTTGGAACAGTTTTCCTACCTTGACTCCCGGCGTGTCCTATGGAACAAAATAGGAACATTCTGGATATTGCAGTCATGCCTATGGAACCGGCACATGGTGTGCGGGACGGGAGCACTCGTGCCACCGTTACCGCCTTTCGGCAGGGCGAGAATCTCGCGCCCCTGATCGAGGCCTTGCGCCGCCACATCACGCGCATTGAGCAGGCACAGGCGCAGTTCGACCGGCCGGCCCGGCCGCGCCATGTGCCGTGGATGATGGGATTGCCCGAACTCGACCGTCATTTGCCAGCGCAGGGGCTCGTGCAGTTGGGCCTGCATGACGTGTCGCCACGCGCCTATGGCGATGCGCCAGCCGCCATGGGTTTTGCACTCGCATTGGCGCTCCGCCGCCTGACCGATGCGCAGGAGCGCCGCCCGCTGCTGTG
>JBKJQU010000282.1:0-7870 GCA_046594995.1 Aestuariivirga sp. | reverse complement strand
CTCATCCTGAAACGCGGCCACGACCTGGGTGCCGTTCTCAGGGTGCTGACGAAATCGCCCAGGCTGACGGCAATCTGATTCTGCTGGTTCCCTTAAAACCAAAAAACCCGGCCATTTCTGGCCGGGTTCAGTTGGCAGGTGCTGTAGACTCTTACTCCTCGCCGCGCATGATACCCATGATGTTCAGGATATGGATGAACAGCGTGATGAAGCTGCCATAGAGCATGAAGGCTCCGAAGATCGACTTGCCGCGCTGAACGCCAGGCGCATCGCCTTCTACGTACATTTCCTTGATCTGCTGCGTCTCATAGGCGGTAATGCCCGAGAACAGCAGGACAGTGACGACCGAGGTGATGAGGCTCATCAGGCTCGACTGCACGAAGAACACATTCACCAGCATCGCGATCAGAATGCCGATCGAGGCCATCATGAAGAATACGCCAAGGCCAGAAAGATCACGCTTTGTAACGTAACCCGCGAGACTGGTCGCGCCAAAGGTGACAGAGGTGATCAGAAAAGCCTGCGTAACCATACCGGGAGACACGGCCAGATAGGCTCCGACCATCGGTGCGATGGCAAGCCCCCAGAGACCGACATAGCCCCAGAAGGCACCATGGGCGACCGCCGGGTTCGCCGAGAAGATCAGGCGGGGCGCAAGAAAGCCCATGCCGATGATGGCGATAAAGAACACCCACCGGAGCGACTGGACCGTTGCCATTGCAGCATCGTTCGAGGCCACGGCCAGTGTGATGATGGCGGTCGCCGCCACACCCAGTGCCATGTAGTTATAGACGCCCATCATGTAGGAACGCAGGCCCTGGTCGATTTCGGCCCGGGTCTCGGTCCTTACATTGGGTTGATATCGCGGTTCAGCCATTTACGTTCCTCCAGTAGTCAGATTTGACAGCGAATATGGGCAAAAGCCCCTTGCTCTTCAAGTTACAGGAATTTTAGGTCCTTAACAGGTGTTAACCAGCGGCATACTGGTCCATTTTACGGGCCAGTGCCATGTCCAGATCGGTAACACCCCCTGCTGTATGGGTGGCAAGCGTCACTTCCACCCGGCCATAGACGTTGAACCATTCTGGGTGATGGTCGGTTTTTTCGGCAAAAAGCGCAACGCGGTTCATCCAGCCCCAGGCCTGGCTGAAGGACTTGAACTGGTAGGTCTTGGTGATGGCATCGCGCCCCTTGGCCTCTGTCCATCCATGCATTTCGTGAAGGGCCTTGGCCCGTTCGACGCCAACCAGTGCTTTGTCTGTCATAGTCCCGCCTGCAGTTGATAGGATTCCTCGACCGCATAGGGACCACCCCCGCGCGACGGCCGGGACGAGAACAGCACGAAACGCGCCACCTCGAACACCCGGCTCTTGTACAGGTTATGGGAAGCGATGAAGCGGTGCAAGGATTGCAGGTCGGGGTCCTTCAGCCGGGCCAGCGTCACATGCGGCGTGAACTTGCGGGGTTCCGGCGGAAGTCCCAGTACCTGGCAGATGCGCTCGTGAATGGATTGCAGCCGCCGGAGTTCCGCGTTCTCCTCGACCCTTACATAAAGCGCATGGGGCTTGTTGCCGCCGAACGCGCCGCACCCCGTAAGTCGGAGCGCAAAGGGCCGCACCTCCACGCCTTCTAGCTCATAGGCAATTTCGCGTGCCAGGCTGTCGTCGATGTCGCCGATGAAACGGAGCGTGATGTGGTGGCTTTCGCGGTCGATCCAGCGGGCTCCCAGGATCCCGCCCCGCATCAGGTCGAGATCGAAGGCGACATCGTCCGGAATTTCGAGTCCGGTGAACAGCCGCGGCATGGCGGGCCTCCTCTGTCGCTGAAGGATTGCTCGGAACGCTCGAGTGTCAGGCTATAATGATTCTGGCGCAGCCCAAGCGCTATTTTTCCACAACCTTTTTGATCAGCTCTTCGACTTTTGGCAGGATGCGCGACACGATGATATCGACGCCCGCCGGATTGGGATGCATGCCGTCCGCCTGATTCAGCGTTTCCTCGGCCGCGACGCCGTCGAGGAAGAACGGGTAAATCAGCGTTCCATGTTTCTCCGCGAGCTTCGAAAACATGCCGTCAAAGCTTGCCTGATATTCAGGCCCCAGGTTCGGTGGCGCCCGCATGCCGGCAAGCATTACGGGAAGCTTCCTTTCCCCGAGCTTCGACAGTATCCCGTCGATTGCGGTTTCAGCCTGCTTGGCAGGCAGGCCCCGAAGCGCATCATTGGCGCCAAGTTCCACGATCACCGCATCGACGTCATCAGACAGCGACCAATCGAGACGGGACAACCCGTCGAGCGCCGTATCGCCCGAAACACCGGCGTTGATGACCTTGACATCATGCCCCTTGGCCTTGAGCGCGGTTTCGAGCTTCACCGGAAAAGCATCGGACGGCTGCAGCCCATAGCCCGCTGTCAGGCTGTCACCCAGCGCCAGGATGGTGACGGTCTGGGCGGTGGCACCCTGTATCATCATGGAAAAAACAAAAGCGAGAACGGCGGAAAGTTTCATCATCTTCGTCAATTAGGAGGAGCGGCGGCCCACTTCAAGCATCCGCAACTCGACAAATCGCGTAAGGACACCCATGTTCGATGCAATGACCTCCTCCGCTGTTTCCCTCAAAGATGTTCACCTGACCCTGCCGAGCCGTGCGGGCAATGTCGATATCCTGCGCGGCGTCGACCTGACCGTGATGCCAGGCGAGGCCTTGGGCATCGTCGGGCCATCGGGCTCGGGCAAGACCACGCTGCTGATGGTGATCGCAGGCCTCGAGCGCGCCAGCAGGGGCGAGGTGACGGTTGCCGGGCAATCGCTCGATGGCAAGGGCGAAGACGAACTCGCTGCCTTCAGGCGCGACAATATCGGGATCGTCTTCCAGTCCTTCCACCTGATCCCCACCATGACGGCGCTGGAGAACGTGGCCGTTCCGCTGGAATTCCGCGGCACCCCCGATGCCATGGAAATCGCGCAGGACAAGCTGAAGCGCGTCGGCCTCAACCATCGCCTGACCCATTATCCGGGCCAGCTTTCAGGCGGCGAGCAGCAGCGCGTGGCGATCGCCCGGGCGCTCGCATCGGGTGCGAAGATCATCATCGCGGATGAGCCGACCGGCAACCTCGACCATGTAACGGGCGAGCAGATCATCCAGCTTCTTTTCGGGATCAAGAAGCAGGACGGCGCCTCGCTCATCCTTGTCACGCATGACCGGACGCTGGCGGACCGCTGCGACCGCGTGGCCGAAGTCCTCGACGGCAAGATTGTCGCAGGAGCACAGCCACGGGTTCCCGCATGAACCCGGCCCTGTGGCTGCGCTTCGCAGCCCGCGACCTGCGCTCGGGCCTCCAGGGTTTCTGGATCTTCCTGACCTGCCTCGCACTCGGCACCGGTACAATCGCCATCATCGGTTCGCTGGCGGCAGCGGTCGAACGCGGACTGGATGAGCAGGGACAGCCACTGCTCGGCGGCGACGTCGAGTTCTCGCTTGTCCATCGCGAGGCTACTGAACCGGAACTGCGGTTTATCGCGTCCAAGGGCGAGGTGAGCAAGGTTGCCACCGTGCGCGCCATGGCCGTTTCGGGGGACGGCACGACACTGGTCGAGGCCAAGGCAGTGGACGCGAATTATCCGCTTTACGGCGCGCTTGTGCTCGATGGCGGCATGGCGCTTGCCGATGCTCTGGCAACAAAGGATGGCGTTCCGGGAGCAGTGGCCGATCCGCTGCTGATGGGCCGTCTTGGCATCACGCCCGGCCAGCGGGTGAAGCTCGGGTCCATCGAGGTCGAAGTCCGCGCTCTGATCAAGACCGAGCCTGACAGGATTTCGGACGGCATCGTGCTGGGTCCGCGCCTGCTCCTCACCGAAGAGACATTGCGCGCCACCGGCATCGTGCAGCCGGGAAGCCTTATCACCTGGCGCTACCGCGTGAAGCTGCCGCCGCCCGCCGATGCGAGGGCGATGCAGGCAGTGATGAAACAGGCGCGCGAGGATTATCCCGATTCCGGCTGGCGCGTCAGGAACCGCAACAATGCGGCACAAGGCGCCGACAGTTTCATCGAACGCCTCGGCTATTTCATGACGCTCGTGGGTCTGGCGTCGCTGATTGTCGGCGGAGCCGGCATTGCGAATGCCGTGCAGGCCTTCGTGACCCGCAAGACCAATTCGATCGCCACGCTCAAATGCCTTGGTGCATCGTCTCGCGACGTGTTCGGAATCTATCTCACCGAGATCCTGCTCGTGAGCCTGATTGCCATTGCACTCGGACTTGCGGCAGGAGCCGTGGCACCAGCACTTGCCGCCGCCACCTTGAGCGGCATCCTGCCCATTCCGGTTGCCGCGCGCGTTGAAGTGGTGCCCTTGCTCTTTGCAGCGGCGCTTGGCTTTCTGGTCACCTTCGCCTTCGCGCTGTGGCCTCTCGCACATACAAAGCGCGTCGCTGCATCGGCCCTTTTCCGCCATCGGATCGCACCCATTCACGCATGGCCCGGCGCATGGGAGCTGGGTGCCATCGCGATTGCGCTCGGCCTCATCGCGCTGCTAGTCTTTTTATCCTTCGAGAACACGCGGATCACCGGTTTTTTCCTTGGCGGACTGGTTGCCAGCTTCGTTGTTCTGCTAGGGCTGGCGCAGCTCATCATCACGATTGCCCGCCGTATGCCACGCGCCTCTTCAGCCATCTGGCGCTATGCCATCGGCAACATTCACAGGCCGGGCTCGGCCGCGGCCTCCGTCATCCTGGCCTTAGGGCTGGGGCTTACACTCTTCGTGACACTTGCGCTGACCGACCGCACCATTACGCAAGAACTGAAAAGCGGCATTCCGGAGAAGGCCCCGGCCTTCTTTTTCCTCGACGTGCGCAACACCGAGCTTGACGCATTCAGGCAGGCAATCTCGAAGGAGGAAGGCGTTACCGCCGTCACCAACGCGCCGATGCTGCGGGGCCGCATGGTGAGCGTGAAGGGCGTTCCGGTTGACAAGGTGGAAGCAACACCCGACGCGCAATGGGCGCTGCGCGGTGACCGTGGCCTCACCTATTCCGCTACACTCCCCGACGGCTCGAAGCTGGTCGAAGGTCAATGGTGGGCCGCGGATTATGACGGGCCTCCGCTGGTCTCGATGGTGGACGACATCGCCGGGGGTATCGGCGTGAAGATCGGCGACGAGATCACAGTCAACGTGCTGGGCCGCGAGTTGACAGCCAAGGTTGCCAACCTGCGGCAGGTGAACTGGCGGAGCCTCGGCATCAACTTCGTCATGGTGTTCTCGCCCAGCGCGCTGAAGAACGCACCGCACAGCCACATCGTCACTGTCGAGATGGATGGCGGCGATGAAGCAGGACTGCTCAACCGCATGGCGCGCGCCTATCCATCGGTTACTGCTGTGCGTGTGAAGGACGCGATCGACATCGTCAGCGGCCTGCTGGGCCAGATGCTGGCCGCCATCCGTGGCGCCAATGTGCTGACACTTCTCACCGGCGTCCTCGTACTGGCGGGCGCACTCGCGGCGGGCTTGTCCGAGCGGCTTTACGAAGCCGTGGTGCTGAAAACCTATGGTGCGTCCAAGCGCCAGCTCGTCGGCGCGTTCATGATCGAATATGCCGCACTTGGCCTTGCAGCCGCTGCCTTCGGCGTTGCCGTCGGCTCGCTCGCGTCCTGGTTTCTCGCAAGATGGATTCTCGAAATGCCGTGGAGTTTTTCTTTTGTCACGGCCGGCCTCACCGCACTCATCGCCATGGTGGTCACGGTGATTGCGGGCCTCGCCGTCACCTGGACTGCACTCTCGGCAAAGCCCGCGCCCTACCTGAGAAACGAGTAGAATTCGGCATCAACTCACGATAGGCAGGGCGCATGGTCGTTCTCAATCGCATCTATACCCGCACCGGCGATGCCGGCGAAACCGCATTGGGCTCCGGCGAGCGCGTGTCGAAGGCGCATCTCCGCATCCAGGCCTATGGCACGGTGGACGAAACCAATGCCACGGTGGGAATCGTGCGCCAGCACACGGGCACACCCGAGATGCAGAAGCTCGACCAGATGTTGGCACGCATTCAGAATGAACTTTTCGATCTGGGTGCCGATCTCTGCGTGCCCGATACGGGCAAGGACCTGGGCTACGAACCCCTGCGCATCCTGCCGAAACAATTTGAACGCATCGAGGCGGAAATTGACGGCCTCAACGCCGAACTGTCGCCGCTCCGCTCTTTCGTGCTGCCGGGGGGGCACCCCGCTGCCGCCTATCTCCATCTCTCGCGCACCGTCTGCCGCCGCGCCGAACGCCTGATCGTAGAGCTTGCCTCGCATCAGGGCGAGCATGTGAGCGAGGGTGCCATCGCCTACATCAACCGGCTTTCGGATTTCTTCTTCGTCGCCAGCCGCTGGGCCAATGCCCGCACCTCCGGCGACGTGCTCTGGGTTCCGGGCAAGACACGCTGACATGTTCATTCCGCTTCACGACAACACGCCGCTGAAGGTCATCCGCTTCCAGCTTGTCACCGTCGTGATCATCGCACTGAATGTCGTGATTTATCTGAAGACCGGCGCCTTCACGGCCGAGCCCGTCCTCATGGCCGTCGCCTCCGGCTGGGGCCTCGTTCCGGGCGAACTCATGGGCGTGCTGCCGCCCGCCATCGGCTATGACCCGGTGCCCGAGCCATTGACGCTCGTCACCTATCAGTTCCTGCACGGCGGCTGGCTGCACTTGGGCTCCAACATGCTGTTCCTCTGGGTCTTTGCCGACAATATCGAGGATGCCTTCGGCCACGCGGCCTTTGGCATGTTCTATCTGGTCTGCGGCATTGCCGGGGGCCTGGCGCATGTAATGCTGGCGCCTTCCTCGGCCGCCCCCCTCGTTGGGGCATCGGGTGCCGTCTCGGGCGTTCTCGGCGCTTATTTGGTGCTGTTTCCGAGGGCGCGGGTGTGGGTTTTGATCTTCATGCGCCTGCCGCTGCGAATTGGCGCGCTCTGGGTGTTGGGCGGCTGGTTCCTGTTGCAGCTTCTGTCCTACTGGCTGGATCGCGGCAATCCCGAGGCCAGCATTGCCTTTGGCGCCCATATCGGCGGCTTCCTCGCAGGGCTAGCCATCACCTATGCCATCCGCCGCCGGTTGATGATCCGCACCGGGGCGTAGCCATAAGGTCGCATTCAGCTTAACTGCGACGGTCCCGGAATTGACTAAGGGGGTCCCCGTCACTAGGGTCCGGCCAGTTTTTGTGAACGCAATTTGAAGGTGTCAGATGAAAGTCCTGGTCGCTGTGAAGCGGGTGGTTGACTATAACGTCAAGATCCGCGTGAAGGCCGACGGTTCGGGTGTCGAACTGGCGAATGTGAAGATGTCGATGAATCCTTTCGATGAAATTGGCGTGGAGGAAGCCGTGCGCCTGAAGGAACAGGGCAAGGCCACCGAAGTGATCGCCGTCTCGATCGGGCCGCAGCAGTCGCAGGAAACTCTCCGGACCGCACTCGCCATGGGTGCCGACCGCGCGATCCTCATCAAGACCGATGCCATCGTCGAGCCGCTCGCCGTCGCCAAGATTTTGAAAGGCGTGGTCGAGGCTGAAAAACCGGAGATCGTCATCCTCGGCAAGCAGGCGATCGACGATGACTGCAACCAGACCGGCCAGATGCTGTCAGCCCTGCTGGGCTGGGCGCAGGCGGCTTTCACATCGAAGCTCGAACCCGGCAATGGCGAAGCCTCGATCACGCGCGAGATCGACGGCGGTTTGCAGATGTTGAAGGTGAAACTGCCGCTGGTAGTGACGACCGACCTCCGCCTCAACCAGCCGCGCTATGCTTCGCTTCCCAACATCATGAAGGCGAAGAAAAAGCCGCTCGATGAGAAGACGCCCGCAGACTATGGCGTCGACGTGGCACCCCGCCTCA
>JBKJQU010000230.1:0-2834 GCA_046594995.1 Aestuariivirga sp. | reverse complement strand
GACAGGATCATCTCAAAGCGTCTGGCCGGACTTTTTCCAGTCGCCCATGAACTGCTCGATGCCCTTGTCGGTCAGCGGGTGCTTGACGAGGCCCTTGATGACGGAGGCGGGACAGGTGGCGACATCGGCGCCGATCAGGGCCACCTGCTTCACATGCAGCGGCGTCCTCACAGAAGCGGCGAGGATTTCGGTATCGAAGGCGTAGTTGTCATAGATCTGGCGGATCTCGGCAATCAGTTCCGTGCCATCGAGATGGATGTCGTCGAGGCGGCCGATGAAGGGCGAGATGAAGGTGGCGCCGGCTTTCGCCGCGAGCAGCGCCTGGTTGGCCGAGAAGCAGAGCGTGACATTGACCATGCAGCCATCGCCGGTGAGTGCCTTGCAGGCCTTGAGGCCATCGAGCGTCAACGGCACTTTCACGGTGACGTTCTTCGCGATCTTCCGGAGGTCGGCGGCTTCGCGCATCATGCCGTCGTAGTCCAGCGAAACGACTTCCGCCGAAACGGGGCCTTCGACGATGGCGCAGATCTCGGCGATCACTTCCTTGAAGGCGCGGCCCGACTTGGCGATCAGCGATGGATTGGTGGTGACGCCGTCCAGCAACCCCAGATCGGCCAGTTCGCGGATGTCCTTTACTTCGGCGGTATCGACAAAGAATTTCATGGGTCAAGTCCTCTGATGCTGAGCGCGAGGCTTAGTCCCGGGAGCGCGTCAAATCAAGCTTTCGGGTCGCGCCCGCATTGCAGCCGGGCCGCATCGCAAAGCGAGGCCTCGAGGCCCGCGAGATCGGCTTGCGCCAGGGGCTGCTGGTCCAGCGACTTCACCGGCCTGATGAAACGCAGGCTGTTGGTGAGGAAGACGGCATCGGCGGCGAGCAGTTCATCGGGCATCACGGCGCGTTCCTCGGTTGCTATCCCTAACTGGCTGGCCGCAGAAATGACAACCTGTCTCGTGACGCCGGTGAGGATACCCTGATCGCGCCCGGGCGTTATCAGCTTGCCGTTCTTCATGAGGAAAAGATTGGCATTGGTGGAACAGGCGGCGGCGCCGGGCACATTCAGCATCAGCGCGTCTTCCATGCCCTTTGCCGCAGCCTCGCGCGCGGCGGCGATGTTGTCGATGTAGGAAAGCGTCTTCAACCTGGAGGCGGGCGAGGTGGGGTTGCGGCGGATGGTGGAGGTGGCGAGTGTCACGGGCTGGAACATCAAGCCGGGATCGAAGGGATCAAGCGTAATGAGCAGGCTGGGGGTTCCGCCATTGCTGCCGAGGCCGCGGGTGGAGCCGCCGCGCGTCAGGGTGATGCGCAGCACCTGATGGGTTTCAGGGGCATGTTGGAGGATTTCGGCCACGGCATCGTCAACCGCGTCACGCGCGAACCTCAAGCCCAGTTCCTTCGCTCCACCCTCCATGCGGGCCAGATGCATGTTGGCCCAGAGCGGTGTGCGGTTGAGGACGAGCAGGGTTTCGAAAATGCCATCGCCCAGCAGCAGGCCACGGTCGCGCGGGTCGAGGGCAATGCTGCCCGCCGCGATCTCGCCATTGAACCAGACACGCCTCATCTTGTGGCTTTCAGGAAATTGCGCAGCATGTCGTAGCCCCCTTCGGTAAGAATCGATTCGGGATGGAATTGTACGCCGAACGTCGGGTGCGATGCGTGACGAAGGCCCATGATCTCACCCTCGTCGCTGCGGGCGGTGACGTCGAGCGGCGTATCGCGGCCCTCGAGATCGACGATGAGGGAATGATATCGTCCGGCGCTGAAACGCTGCGGCAGGCCTTCGAAAAGCCCCAAGCCATCGTGATTGATTTCAGATGAGTCGCCATGCATGGGGCGGCGCGCGCGCGTGACCAGACCGCCGAAGACTTCGCCCATCACCTGGTGGCCGAGGCAGATGCCGAGGATGGGCAACTGGCCCGAATATTTCCGCATGATCTCCATAGACTGGCCGGCTTCGGTGGGCGTGCAGGGGCCGGGCGAGATGACGATGGCCTTGGCCTTCAGGTCATCGGCCGTCACGGCATCGTTGCGCACAACCTTCGTGCGCTCGCCCAGTTCCTCGAAATAGCGCGCCACGTTGTGGACGAAGGAATCATAATTGTCGACGATGAGGATCATGGGTTCCTCGCTTGTGGTGACCCTTCGAGGCCCGGCGTTGCCGGGCACCTCAGGGTGAGGATTCTGGGACTCGCATCTTCCTCATGCTGAGGTGCGAGCGGAGCGAGCCTCGAAGCATCCTTGCTCATGGGCGGAAGGCCTCCATGATGCGCTTGATCTTGGTGAGGCTCTCCTCGTATTCGGCGGCGGGGTTCGAGCGCGCGGTGATGCCGCCGCCGCCTTGCACGCGCGCGATGCCGTTTGCGAACTGCGCGGTGCGGATGGCGATGTTCATATCCACGCGGCCATTGAATCCGATATAGCCGATGGTGCCGCAATAGACGCCGCGCGGGGCACGCTCGATTTCGGCAATGATTTCCATGGCGCGGATCTTCGGCGCGCCGGTGATGGAGCCGCCGGGGAAAGTGGCGCCGATGAGATCGCCAATTGTGTTCCCATCGCGCAATTCGCTGAGGATGGCGGAGACGAGGTGATGGACATTGGCATAGGTTTCAAGCCCGCAGAGGACCGGCACCTTCACCGTGCCGGGCTTCGACACGCGGCTCAAGTCGTTGCGCAGCAGGTCCACGATCATCACATTCTCGGCGCGGTCCTTGCGGCTGGCCGCAAGCTCGGCCACAAGCGCTGCGTCGCGCGAGGGATCGGCATCGCGCGGCCGCGTGCCCTTGATGGGGCGTGCCTCGACGGTCTTGCCGTCAAAGCTCAGCAGGCGCTCAGG
>JBKJQU010000110.1:0-15444 GCA_046594995.1 Aestuariivirga sp. | reverse complement strand
CCGCGACACGGTGGTGACCCTGCTGCTCGACAATTCGGGTTCGATGCGCGGCCGCCCCATCACCGTTGCCGCCACTTGCGCCGATATTCTGGCGCGCACGCTGGAACGCTGCGGCGTGAAGGTCGAGATCCTCGGCTTCACCACGAGGGCGTGGAAGGGCGGCCAGTCGCGCGAGAAGTGGCTGGCGTCGAACAAGCCCGCGAACCCCGGCCGTCTGAACGATCTTCGCCACATCATCTATAAGTCGGCCGACATGCCGTGGCGCCGCGCGCGCCGCAACCTTGGCCTCATGATGCGCGAGGGGCTGCTGAAGGAGAACATCGACGGCGAGGCGCTGATCTGGGCGCACAACCGTTTGCTGGCACGGCAGGAGCAGCGCCGCATCCTCATGGTGATTTCGGATGGTGCGCCGGTTGATGATTCAACGCTCTCGGTCAATTCCGGCAACTATCTCGAAAAGCATCTCCGCCAGGTCATCATCGATATCGAGAACCGCTCTCCCGTCGAACTGATCGCCATCGGCATCGGCCATGATGTGACGCGCTATTACAAGCGTGCCGTCACCATCGTCGATGCGGAAGAACTGGGCGGCGCCATGACCGAGAAACTGGCGGAACTCTTTGCCGAGAAAGCCAAGAAGGTCGAGAAGCGCGCGCCTGCGCGGCCCGCGAAGAAGCGCGCCACGGCGTGAGGGCGTGGCTCGCCGTCATCGCATTGCTTCTCACTTCCAGCAGTGTCGGTGCGGATATGTTCTCGGTATCATCCTCGGCAATCTCATCCTTCCACAATTTGAGTTCCAGCGATGACTTCGGCGCTTTCACCTTCCGGGGTGGCTTGTCGCTCGAGAGCAGCACGAAGGATTTCGGCGGCCTTTCGGGTTTGGTGCTGACAGAAAATTGTGAAACCGTTCTTGCCATCAGCGACAAGGGCAACTGGTTCACGGCAAAGCTCACCTACGACGAGAATATTCTGACCGGCATTGCAGGACCGACGCTCATGCCGATGCTGGACAGCAAGGGAAAGCGGCAGCGTGACAAGGTCTGGTCCGATGCCGAAGCGATAGCGCCCCTGAACAATGGCAAGATCGGCATCGCCTACGAGCGCCGCGTGCGATTTGGCGCCTATGATGTCACGAAGAAGGGACTGTCAGCACCCTTCGAGATGATCCCGCATCCGCCAGCCATAGACCGCGGGCCCGAGAACGGCGAGGTTGAAGCCTTCGGCCAACTTGCCGATGACCGCTACATCGCGATTGCCGAACGCCAGCGCGACGAGAACGGCAACACGCGCGCCTGGATCTGGCAAGGCAACCGCGCCACCTCCTTCACGCTTGAGCGATATGACAGCTACAATGTCACCGATCTGGCCGTGATGCCCGATGGCTCGGTGCTGACGATGGAACGGAGTTTCACCCGGACATCGCTGCCCGGCATGGTGATCCGCCGCTTTTCGCCGGATGCGGTGAGCCAGGGGGGTTTGATCAAGCCGGAACTTCTGCTGGAGGCCAGTGTGCCGCTCTATGCCATCGACAACATGGAAGGGATCGCGGTGTGCGAACGCAACGGCGAAACGCGCGTGACGCTGCAGTCCGACAATAACTTCAACACGAGGATTCAGAGTACGCTGCTGCTGCAGTTCGCCTACAAGCCCTGACTCCTATAACCGTCATCCTCCGCGAAAGCGGAGGACCCATGTGCCCCAGACAGATGGTTGGTCCGCTTTCGCGGACCATGACGTCAGCGGGTGCAACCTTCAACCATTATGCTTCTCCAGAAACCGCTCGGCGCTCAAGGCCCGCATGTCATCCACAGCCTTCGCCAGGCGGTCATGCTCCCAGTCCCACCATGACAGCGCGATGATCCGTGCACTGATCTCCGGTGGAAACCGCCATTTGAGAAAGCGCGCCGCCACGCCGGCCACAACGGCATGTGGTGCCACATCCTTGGTCACCACCGCGCCCGCGGCAACGACCGCGCCATGGCCGATCTTGACGCCGGGAAGAATGATGGCACCATGGCCGATCCAGACGTCATGTCCGATCTCCACGGCATCCTCGATGCGTGACTCGCGGAGAGCTTTGTCGATCCTGGCACCAACGAAATACTCGTTGGGCCGGTAGGTGATCTTGTGCTGGCTGATGCGGTCCATCGGGTGGTTCAGCGCATTGATCCGCACGTCCGATGCGATGGCGCAGAATTTTCCGATAGTGGAATAGATCACTTCCGCATGCCGCTCGATATAGGAATAATCACCGAGCGTTGAATCCCAGAACTGCACGCGCTCCTTCAGCTCGGTGAAGCGCCCCAGCGTAGCATTTCGGAGCGACACCGAGCCATGCACGCGCGGCTCGCCATCGCGCGATGCGGTGAGGCTGTGTCGCTTAAGATCGTCGCTGCCGGTCATGGGATCAACCTAAAGCAAAAGCCGCCCCGGTTGGAGCGGCTTTGCGAATGTCATCACTGGCCGTGAAGATCAGGCTGCGGCCTGGTCCTTCTGGGCTTCGATCTTCTTGGCGATCGAACGCTTCAGCTTCAGGACCTTGTCCGAGAGCTTGTCGTTGTCCTGCTTCATGAGAAAAGCGTCGAGGCCGCCCACATGCTCGACCGACTTCAGCGCGATGGCCGAAATGCGCATCCGGTAGGTCAGGCCCATCGTATCCGACATCAGGCTGACGTCGCAAAGGTTCGGCATGAACCGGGTCTTGGTCTTGTTGTTCGCGTGGCTGACCTTGTTGCCAACCAGTGCGTTCTTTCCCGTTAACTCACAACGGCGGGCCATGGGTATCACTCCACAATAAGATTTGGGTCCGGACAGCGTCAGCCCTCCGGCACGGTTGCCGCGTCTATAGAAGGAGCGCGCGCGGAGGTCAAGTCACTCGGGCAGCAATGCCGCGACAAAGCCGCGAAATCCGCCTGTGCCAGTTCGGGACAAAGAAGTTAACGCCCGAACCTGAAAAGCCACTCAAGATTGTTCAGCGCTTCAACCTTCTGGTAGCACCTTGGCCCAGAGCCTACCAGATGTTGTGAGAACAGAACATGAAAACCACAGGTTCGCCGATTCGGGCCTGCTCTGTTCCGGAAAAGGAACGCTTTGTTAAGATTGGCAATTCGCCTCTCTCCAACGCCGCAACACTTCATGAACCATGATGCTCCGTAGGTAAACGGAAAGCAGGCCTTTTGCGGCTCCGGGCGCATAGACAATGAATCCCTGAAAAACCGATATCCTGCTTTTGCTGAGGAAC
Source organism: Aestuariivirga sp. (assembly GCA_046594995.1). GTDB lineage: Bacteria > Pseudomonadota > Alphaproteobacteria > Rhizobiales > Aestuariivirgaceae > Aestuariivirga. The sequence continues at coordinate 12,203 of JBKJQU010000110.1, read as the reverse complement.
AAACCCTGAATCGCGTGGAGTCAGCGATTCGGGCCAGCTTCGTTCTGCTTTGAATCCATTCCCTAACGCAGCGGTTCAGAATGGGGCGAAACTGCTTGACCTTCCCGGCACCCCGCCCCAATTGAAAAGAAGTAGTGATTGCGCCCCGCTTTTTCATGCCGTCTTCGAAAACCGTGACTGCCGTGCTGGGCCCAACCAACACAGGCAAAACCCACCTCGCCGTAGAGCGCATGCTGGGCCATGGCGGCGGGATGATCGGCCTGCCGCTTCGCCTACTCGCCCGGGAGATATATGAGCGCGTCCGGAAGCGCGCTGGTGACGCCGCCGTGGCGCTGGTCACCGGCGAAGAAAAAATCATTCCGGCCCAGCCGCGATATTGGGTGTGCACCGTCGAGGCCATGCCGTCCGATGTCGACGTGCCCTTCCTCGCCATCGATGAAGTGCAGCTTTGCGCCGATTTCGAGCGCGGGCATATCTTCACTGACAGGGTGTTGAACCGCCGCGGCCGCGACGAGACGATGCTGCTGGGGGCCGCCACCATGCGGCCAATCCTCGAAAAGCTCATTCCCGGCACCACCTTCGTGTCCCGCCCGCGCTTCTCGCAATTGCTCTATGCCGGGCAAAAAAAGATCACCAGGCTTCCGGGCCGCACCGCCGTCGTCGCCTTCTCGGCGGACATGGTTTACGCCACCGCCGAACTCATCCGCCGCCAGAGGGGCGGTGCCGCAGTCGTGCTTGGCGCCCTGTCGCCCCGCACCCGCAATGCCCAGATCGCCCTCTACCAGTCTGGCGACGTCGATTACATCGTTGCAACCGATGCGATCGGCATGGGCCTCAACATGGATGTGGACCATGTGGCCTTCGCCTCGACCCGCAAATTCGACGGCTTCCAGTACCGTCAGTTGAACCCGTCCGAGCTTGGCCAGGTGGCGGGCCGCGCTGGGCGATACATGAATGACGGCACCTTCGGGGTGACGGGCGAGGCCGATCCCTTCGACCAGGAAACCATCGAGCGGCTTGAAAGCCACAACTTCGACGCCGTGCGCATGCTGCAATGGCGCAACCGCGATCTCGACTTTGCCTCGCTGGACCGCCTGAAGCTCTCCCTCAACATGCTGCCGCAGACACAGGGGTTGACGCGCGCCCAGCCCAATGCCGACCTGATCGCCCTTGAATCGCTGGCGCGAGACCCTGCCACACGCGATCTTGCCGTCACCCGCCAGGACGTAGAGCGGCTCTGGGAAGTCTGCCAGATCCCGGATTACAGAAATATTTCGAACTCGGAGCACGCCTCGATCGTTTCGAAGATATACCAGTACCTCCAGACAGGCAGAGGCAAGATCGACGAGGACTGGTTCGCGCGGCAGCTGAAGTTCTGCGAGAACACGACCGGAGACCTCGACACGCTCTCGAACCGCATCTCGCATATCAGGACATGGACCTTCGTCGCTAACCGTCCGGACTGGCTCCAGGCACCTCTCTATTGGCAATCCTACGCGAGAGAGATAGAGGACAAGCTGTCGGATGCCTTGCACGAGCGACTGACACAGCGTTTTATCGACCGCCGCACCAGTGTGCTGATGAGGCGACTGGCCCAGAAGGAAGAATTGATGTCGACTGTTGAGGAAGATGGCGCCATCCACGTAGAAGGCGAATACGTGGGGCGGATCAAGGGTTTTCTCTTCGTGCCGGACGGTACGGCGGAAGGTGCCGAGGCGCGCGCGCTGAAAGCCGCGGCCCTGTCGGCGGTTGCTGCCGAGATCACGGCCCGCGCCAAGGCCGTGTCTGCCTCTTCCGATACCGGACTGAAGCTCACCCGTGACGGCCAGATCATCTGGAATCACGCGGCGGTTGGCAAGCTCGAACCGGGCGCATCGCTTCTAAAGCCCCGTGCCACCGTCATTGCCGGTGACCAGCCTTCAGGACCGGATCGCGAGGAGGTGCAGGCAAGGCTCCAGAAATTCGTCGACCGTCACATCGCCTCGACACTCGAACCCCTGATTAAGCTCGAAGAGGGCGAAGGCCTTGAAGGCATCGCCCGTGGCATCGCCTTCAGGCTGGTTGAAACCCTGGGCGTGCTGCCGCGCGACCAGGTGATGGAAGAAGTGAAGTCACTGAGCCAGGAAGATCGCGCCAAGTTGAGATCGCTGGGCTCACGCTTCGGCGCCTTCAATCTCTACGTGCCGGCCCTGTTGAAGCCCGCCCCCACTGAACTCCGTCTGCTTCTTTGGGCACTGCAGCTCCAGAAGGAAGGAAAGCTCGATCCCGCCAACCTGCCCCAGCCTCCCGGACAAGGTCTGACCTCGGCCACTTTCGACCGCTCGACGCCCAAGGGCTTCTATGGCGTCTGTGGCTACAGGATCTGCGGCAGCCGCGTCGTCCGCATCGATATGCTGGAACGCCTGGCCGACATGATCCGCGACCGTGTCTTCTGGCGCTCGCGCTTCCCCGAGGAACCGCGGCCTGCGGGTTCGGTGGAAGGTGGCGGCTTCGTGGTCGTGGCTGACATGATGTCGCTTGTCGGCTGCTCGGGAGAGGATTTCCTCGGTATCCTGAAGAGCCTCGACTATCGCATGCAGAAGAAGAAGGTGAAGCGCCCCGTGGCGGCCTTACCCGGAACGCCCGGCCCGCAGGAAATTCCGGTGACGCCGCCGCCGGAAACACCGCCCGCGCCACCGCAGGAAGATCCGGTAGAAACGCCGCCAGCACCTCCCGTCGAGCCGCCGGCCGAACCTGCAACGCCTCAGGAACTGCCGCCGCAGCCATCGGAACTTCCAGGCACCACGGGCGAGGCCGCTGAAGCCGCACCAGAGGCTGTCTCTGCCGAAGTTGCAGAAGGCGAAGCGGCAGCCGTGGCAGCTGCCCCCGAAGTGCCGATGGAAGAGGTCGAGATTGAGGTCTGGTGGCCAAAGGACACAGGCCCCTTCCGCCATCGTGCCGATAAGCCGCGCGAGCAGACGCGCCGTCAATCGTTCCGTGCCCGCGAAAGCGCAGCCGTTGCCACCCCTGCCGAAGGCGGAGAGGCCGTAGCGGCCAAGCCCGAGGGCGAGCCGCGCCGCGACTTCCGCCCCCGCCGCGACAACCGGCCAAAGCGCGAAGACCGTCCTGAAGGCCAAGCCCCGGCCGCCCATGTCCGCGATGACCAGCGCAAGCCCCGCCGCGAGGGTGGAAAGCCCACCTTTGGGGATAGGAAGCCCAAGTTCGAAAGCCCGAAATTCGAGAAGCCGAAATTTGAAAAACCGATGGACCCCAATTCCCCCTTCGCCGTGCTGGGTGCCTTGAAGTCCAAGCTTGCTGGCAAATGACGCCAAGGGTGCTGGCGAAAGCCGTCAGCGTCTCGACAAGTGGCTGTGGTTCGCCCGAATCGTAAAGACGCGCGAGGCTGCAGCCGCGCTGGTGGAACAGGGTCATGTGCGCCTCAACAGCGTGAAGCTCACGAAGCCCGGCCACGGCGTGAAGCCGGGCGATGTGCTCACCATCGTGCTGAACACGCGCGTCCGCGTTCTTCATGTGGAGAAAATGGCCGGGAGGCGGGGCCAGGCCAGTGACGCGCGGCTTCTTTACCGGGAGCCCGGCATGTCCGTTTCGGAGGCCACTGCGCCGCAAAAAGAGGATGCATCGGATGATGGAAGTTGCTAGACAATCGTTCGGTTTAAAGAACGGTTGATCCCTCCATGACTTATGTCGTTACCGAGAACTGCATCAAGTGCAAGTATATGGATTGCGTGGAAGTTTGCCCCGTGGATTGCTTCTACGAGGGTGAGAACATGCTCGTGATTCATCCGGATGAATGTATTGACTGCGGCGTCTGCGAGCCCGAATGCCCCGCTGATGCGATCAAGCCAGATACCGAGCCCGGCCTGGAATCCTGGCTGGCGCTGAACACCGAATATGCCTCGAAGTGGCCCAATATCACGGTGAAGAAGGATGCGCCGGACGATGCCAAGGAATTCGATGGCGTCGAGGGCAAGCTTGAGAAGCTCTTCTCGCCCAACCCCGGCGAAGGCGACTGAACTGGCCCACTACGGCAAGTGTCCATGCCTGCCGCGCACAACTGCCATGCAAAGTTCTAATTTAAATTAACCTTTTCCACCGGATTCCTCCGTGTGCGGCATAAGATTCAGCCGTACACGGACATCTCGGCCTTTAAAATTGCTTTAACTTGTGATATTAAAGTCACCATGAATATGTAAGCCGAAGTGGATGACGAAACCGGGCCGCAAAGCTCGGATTTTTTTCGCGCTAGACGCCAGATACCACGATCAGCGAACGGGGCTCGAGGGCGCCCTTCCGGTGGTGATGATGCGAGCAGCGGAACTGCAATGGGTTTTGACGGATGCGTGCGTACCCATGACGCGCCACAAGTCCCCTATTTGCCGCATTCAAGGCGCATATTCCAACAAGTTGGGCAAAGGCGAAGGACAAAAATGACGAAAGCCAAGACGAAGACCGCAGCCACGAAGAAGCCCGTGGCCAAGGCGAAAACCAAGTCGGCCCCGAAGACGGTATCGAAGCCGGTGACTGCCGCCAAGGCGAAGCCCGCTGCCGCTGCTGCCAAGGTGCAGGCGAAGACCATTCCCGCGAAGACTGCTGCCGCCAAGCCCGCCGTTGCCACTGCGAAGCCCGCAGCACCCAAAGCCGCTGCCGCGAAGCCCGCGCCGGAAATCCGCAGGGCTCCTGAAGTGAAGGCCGCTGCTCCCGTTGCTCCGCAGCGCATGTCTGCGCCGCCGGCTGGCCGGCCTGCCATGTCCGGCCCGGTCATCAGCACACCTGCCGCGAAGAAGCTGGTGTTCAAGGTTGGCGAACTGGTTGTCTACCCCGCTCATGGCGTGGGCAGGATCAGCATCATCGAGGAACAGGAAATCGCCGGCGCAAAGCTCGAACTCTACATCGTGGATTTCGAGAAGGAAAAGCTGCGCCTCAAGGTTCCGACGGGACGTGCTGAGCAGAAGGGCATGCGCCGCCTGTCCGACAAGACCCAGGTCGAATCCGCCCTGAAGGTTCTGAAGGGCCGCGCCCGCATCAAGCGCACCATGTGGTCGAGGCGTGCGCAGGAGTATGATGCGAAGATCAACTCCGGCGACATCATGGCCGTGGCCGAGGTCGTGCGCGATCTCTACCGCTCCGAGCGCCAGCCCGAGCAGTCCTATTCCGAACGCCAGCTCTTCGAGCAGGCGCTGGATCGCATGGCCCGCGAAATCGCCGCTGTGAAGAAGATGGACGACGATCAGGCGATCAAGGAACTCGAGGATTACCTCTCGAAGAACGCCCGCCGCACCCCGGTTGCCGGCGAAAAGGCGGACGACGAGGTTCCCGCAGAGGAAGCTGCATAATATTCGTCAGTCCGGCGAAGCAAAATAAGGTCCGGTGGAAACACCGGGCCTTTTCTTTTGGAAGCCATCCGATCTATAAGACGAGGCCGCTTAAGTCCCGGTAGCTCAGCAGGATAGAGCACAGGTTTCCTAAACCTGGGGTCAGGGGTTCGAATCCCTTCCGGGACGCCAAGCGCCTGCGGGTCATTCATCTGTGGCCCATTCGCAGAATCAGCAAGCGGCGTTCGGTGTTTGCCAGGTGACGGCGTCCGGCAACTACGAGGCCTTTGTAGACCAGAGCACGGGCAATGCTGTCGATGCGCTTTGGCATGGCAGGAAGCGCCTCTACCTGTTGAAGGTGGCGGGACCCGCATCAGCGCACGCCAAATGGCCTGAGCAGGCCGAATCTCTGGCATCCGGGGTGAAGCCACCGGGCGACGACCTTGTACGGCCGCCGCGTTTCATGATAGGCCGCAGCCACCTCATAGAATTTCAGGATTGGACCCGGCACAATGACAAAGCGCATCGTATTCACCGGCGGTTCGGGCAAGGCGGGAAAGCACGTCGTGCCCTGGCTCAAGGCCAAGGGTTATGACATTCTCAACCTCGACCTGAAGCCGCTGGACTGTCCCGGTGTGAACACGTTGATCACCGATGTTACCGATTCCGGTCAGGTCTTCAACGCGCTGTCGACGCATTTCGGCTTTGAAGGTTACGATACGGGCAAGGGTCCCGCCAAGGTCGATGCGGTCGTGCATTTCGCTGCCGTGCCGCGCGTCCTCATCAACCCGGACAACACGACCTATCAGGCCAACGTGATGTCGACCTACAATGTCATCGAGGCGGCCGCAAAGCTCGGCATCCGCAAGGTGATCATTGCATCGAGCGAGACCACCTATGGCGTGTGCTTTGCCGAGGGTGACAAGGACTATCACCACTTCCCGCTGGAAGAAGACTACGACATCGACCCGATGGACAGCTACGGCCTCTCGAAGCTCGTCAACGAGAAGACCGCCAAGGCCTTCGCCATGCGCTATGGCATCGACATCTATGCACTCCGTATCGGCAACGTGATCGAACCGCACGAATACCCGATGTTCCGGAGCTTCCTCGAAAAGCCGATGACGCGCAAGCGCAATGCCTGGAGCTATATCGACGCGCGGGACTTGGGCCAGATCTGCCATCTCTGCATCGAGAAGGATGGCTTGGGCTTCCAGGTCTTCAACGCCGTGAACGATACGATCACCACAAAGGAAGACACCGCGGAATTCCTGAAGAAATATGTGCCGCAGATTCCGCTGAAGCGCGAGATGACGGGCAATGAGGCGCCGCTGTCGAACCGGAAGATACGAGAAGTCCTCGGCTTCAAGGAAGACCACGACTGGCGGAGGTATGTATAGATCGGACCATGACCAAGCCGGAAAATTTGCTACCTTTGGAGGTGCTGCAGAGAGCAAGTCTGAGAGGGCGGGAATACGCTTGGCCAATAGAGTGCATTCCAGATGTCATCGAAACGGCGCGCGCTGCTAATTTGCTGAACATCGGTGGCCAACTCCAATTTCGCCTGCTGGATGGTTTGATTTGCGAGTGTTACTGGATTGAAGTCGATACCTACAAATCGGTGCCATCCAACCTTCGTTGGGCCGACCGAGTTGCCCTTTCTGCTGAGGTGGCACTCAAGGATTTTACGATATTACGAAGCACCAAGGATTTTTTAAGCGAAGGCCGCACAAACTTCGGCAAATATCTTGCCGCCCATGTTGCAGATAGTGGTAGCCCGGAAGACGCCATGTGTTTTGTCTGGTATCTCGAAACTGAAATAGGCGAAAAGCAGATGCGAGTTCAATCTCTTTGATACCAAGCGCGGTTTGACGACATGGCAATGCCTCCACTTCCTTTCACTCCCCTCATTGAGAGTCTGCCCTCAACAGTGCCCTTCGTTGGGCCGGAGGCGCTGGAGCGCCGCACCGGCACGATGCACCGTGCACGGATCGGTGCCAACGAGAGCGTGTTCGGGCCATCGCCCAAAGTGGCCAAGGCGATCACACAGGCGGCACATGACGTCTGGCAATACTGCGATCCGGAAAACCACGACCTCAAGGCCGCGCTCGCCGCCCATCTCGGCGTGAAGCCCGAAAACATCATGGTTGGCGAAGGGATTGACGGGCTGTTCGGCTATGCTGTGCGCCTGTTCGTCGAACCCGGCATTACGGTGGCTACATCGCTCGGCGCTTACCCCACCTTCAACTTTCATGTGCATGGGTTTGGCGGTAGGCTCGTCACCACCCCTTACGTGGATGACCGCGAGGACATCGCCTCTCTGCTCGATCTGGCCGCGCGCGAAAAGGCGCGGCTCATCTACTTTGCCAACCCCGACAATCCGATGGGAAGCTGGTGGAGCGGCAGTCATGTGCTGGAGATGATCGCGAGCCTGCCCGATGGCGCGCTTCTGATGCTCGATGAAGCCTATGGCGAGTTTGCACCGGAAGGAACTTTGCCGCCGCTCGATGTTTCAAACCCCAACGTGCTGCGCTACCGCACCTTCTCGAAGGCCTATGGCATGGCGGGCATGCGGCTCGGCTACTGCATTGGCCATGCGGACCTGATCAAGGCCTTCGACAAGATCCGCAATCATTTCGGCATCACCCGCATCGGCCAGGCCGCAGGCCTTGCCGCACTTGCCGAACAGGATCACCTGACAGAAGTGGTGCGCAAGGTTGCTTCGGCGCGTGATACGATTGCCGGCATCGCGCGCGCAAACGGCCTGAAGCCGCTACCATCCGCCACCAACTTCATAACCATCGACTGCGGACGCGACGGAGCTTACGCGAAGCGTGTTCTCGATCATCTCGCCGCACGAGGCATCTTCATCCGCATGCCCGGAGTGGCGCCGCTCAACCGCTGTATCCGCGTTACTGCAGGAACGCCAGCCGATCTCGCGATCTTCGCCGAAGAACTGCCGCACGCGCTGAAGGCTGCGGGCTGAACTTGCGCAAGATGTAGCTCCCCACAACAAAAATGGCCGGGACAAAGCCCGGCCAACTTCATTCATGAGCGCCGTTCTTACTTCGCGGCGAGCTTCGCGGCGATCGTTGCAACATGCTTGCCCTGATAACGTGCGCCGTCGAGCTCGTGCTTTGCGGGTTGGCGGCTGCCATCGGTGGCTGTAACCGTTGACGCGCCATAAGGCGAGCCGCCGCGAATTTCATCCACGCCTGACTGGCCTTCCCAGCTATAGGGGAGGCCCACAATGACCATGCCATGATGCAGCATCACGGTATGCATCGAGAGGATGGTCGATTCCTGTCCGCCATGCTGGGTGGCGGAAGACGTCATCCCCGCTCCTACCTTGCCGACCAGCGCGCCCTTGGCCCAGAGGCCACCCGTCTGATCGAGGAAGTTCTTCAGCTGTGCCGTCATCATGCCATAGCGCGTACCTGAGCCCAAAATCACGGCGTCATAGTCCGCCAGCTCTTCCGGCTTGGCGATGGGCGCCTTCTGGTCGAGCTTGTAGTGCGCAGCCTTGGCAACTTCGTCCGGCACCAGTTCCGGCACACGCTTCACGGTAACTTCGGCACCGGATTCCTTCGCGCCTTCAGCAGCGGCATAGGCCATCTGCTCCATGTGGCCCCAGGCGGAATAATAGAGCACGAGAACTTTCGTCATTGGATTTTCCTTTGGTGCTGTGTGTTGATGAGGTCGTCGAGGTCGAGGCGCTGCGTGACCATCGCAAGGCTTTCGTCCGCATTACGCGGCCATTCCCGCTCCGGTTTATCCCAGTAGAGCTCGATACCGTTCTGGTCGGGATCGTGCAGGTAAAGGGCTTCCGAAACCCCATGGTCGGAAGCACCGTCAAGCTCGATCTTGTTGGCGATGAGCCGCTTCAGCGCATCAGCCAGGTCGGCGCGTTCCGGATAGAGGATGGCGACATGAAAGAGGCCGGTGGTTCCGGGTGCAGGCGGCGATCCACCTTCGCTTTCCCAGGTGTTGAGACCGATGTGATGATGATAGCCGCCAGCCGAGATAAAGGCCGCCTGCCTGCCGTAGAGCTGCTGCAGCTCAAAACCCAGGACACCGACATAGAAATCCAGCGCGCGCTGAATATTGGACACCTTGAGGTGCACGTGACCGATGCGTGTTCCGGCTGGAATGAGCTGGGAGGCAGCCATGGCAGTACCTTTATGTAACGATTACTGTTACGGATATAGCGTCACTGCCGCCAGTTCGCAAGCCTTAACCCCGGATTGGGACGAAAGTTGCCCACGCCCAACGGAAAAAAGGGTGGATGAGTGGCGCGGGGAGAGGCAGTCGAGCCTTGTAATCGGCAGGCTGCTTCCGCAAAAAGGACCCCTGTAAAGAGGAGAGTTCCGATGGCTGGCGATCCGTTGCCCAAGACCCTGGTTGTTGTCGATCACCCCCTCATTCTTCACAAGCTCACCCTGATGCGCGACAAGAACACGCCCTCCGCCGTGTTCCGCCAGCTTCTGCGCGAGATCAGCCTTCTCCTCGCCTATGAAGTGGCGCGCGACCTGCCGATGACCATGCAGACCATTGAAACGCCGCTGGCCGAGATGGAAGCGCCGATCCTTAAAGGCAAGAAGCTGGTGATCGTCTCGATCCTCCGCGCCGGCAATGGCCTTCTCGAAGGCATGCTGGACCTGATGCCCTCCGCCCGCATCGGTCATATCGGCCTCTACCGCGATCCCGTCACGCTCCAGCCTGTCGAATATTACTTCAAGGTGCCGACCGATATCGACGAGCGCCCCGTGATTGTGGTGGACCCGATGCTGGCGACAGGAAATTCAATTGCCTATGCCATCAAGCGGCTGAAGGAAAAAGGCGCAAAAGATGTCCGCCTCGTCTGCCTCCTCGCAGCACCCGAAGGCATCAGGCGGGTGGCGGCAGAGCATCCGGACGTGCCGATCTACACCGCGGCCGTCGACAGCCACCTGAACGATCACGGCTATATCGTTCCGGGCCTGGGCGATGCCGGAGACCGCATGTTCGGCACCAAGTAAAATTGGAGACGATCCGTTAACCATAAGGGTGATCGGCGTTAACCGCTCACCAATTGCAAACCTTCTGGCCGTTATCGTGAAGACGGTGGATTTGGGTTTGGAATTGATGATGACACAGCATGCCGTCGCAGGCGCTCAACGCAAGCCCATGCACTTGTGCATGCCGGATGGAGCGCGCCCCAGACTTTTGCTGGCAGAGGATTCCGATCCCGTGCGCATCGTCACCGCCGCCATGCTGAAGGGCATGGGCTGCGATGTGGAAGCCGTCATTCATGGCGAGCACGCCGTCAAGTCGGCTTCCGAAACGCGCTTCGACGTGATCGTCCTCGATATCGAAATGCCGATCATGGATGGCATCACCGCTGCCCGCTCGATCCGCAGCATGGGCGGTATCGCCAGCGCCACGCCGCTGATGGCGCTTTCCGCCTTCCTTGCCGATTCGGTGCGGACCGGTGACTGGCGTGATACCTTCGACATTGCGTTGCCGAAACCCGCGAACCGCAACGAACTGCATGATGCGGTCAAATCGGCGCTCCTCTGGCAACAGCCCGATAGCCGTGCCGAAATACCCATGCCGCCGATTCTGGATGAGAAGGGCCTGACAGAACTTCGTTGCGGCATCACCGAAACCATCTGGGAACAGCTTTGCGATGTCGCCTGCCGCGACATCGATATCTGCGTCAACCAGCTCGAACACGTGGCATCGGGCAGGCAGGATGGCGCGATCCTGATCTTCGCGACCAAGCTCAACAACCTCGGCCGGACCTTTGCGGCCCCCCGCCTCTCCTGGGCCGCGCAAGCCGTGCAGCTTGCAAACTCGGAAGACATGCGCCGTGCCTCGTTGCAGGTCCTGCTGGCTTCCGCGCGCCACACGGTGACCGCCCTCCGCAGCTGACTGGCGTTTTCCAAAAGCAAAGGGCGGGAAAAGCCCGCCCTCTTTGCATTGCCCGGTCGCTGAAGAACGTCAGTTTGCCTGGGCCGGCTTTCCGCTCAGCTCGTTCTCGAGCGACTTCATCATATGAAGAAACTCATTGAGCTCCGGGCTGAGCGCTACCTTGCGACGTTCCTTCGTTGTTTGCGGTTCGCGTTGTGCTTTTGCCATGTCATCCACCTGGGTAATATCTCTCACGTTACTGCATTGAACTTAAGAGCACCCTAAGCCCGGCCCCTTGAACCGGGCCAGAATGCTCTGTTCATTTCCTATTCATGTGATTCTGCGGCGCAACATGGCTTCGTGATGCGGCGCACGATGGGCCTGATCCGGGCATCATTGCGGCATGGTGAATGAAACCTTTCGGTCCGCAGGACGCTCACAGAAAAGTGTAAGGGAATAGGGCACGCATATCCTGCGTAGAATGGTATGGGTAAATAACCCCAAACTCAGACCGGAGGAGACGATGATGGTGGGCAAGGCGATCTGGAAGATTGTAACGGCGGGCACGCTCGCTTTGAGCATTGGTGCCGGCGCTGCATATGCGCTGACACCGGCGGAAGCCATCAAGGCGCGCCAGGATTGCATGAAGGCGAATGGCGCCATGATGAAAGTGATGGTTCCCATCATCAAGGGCGAGGCCGCTTACGACAAGGCCGCAATTGACGCCGCCCTGGCCGCAGAGGGTGCCGCTTGTGCTGGCTGGGCCGACTGGTGGGGCGAGGACACAAAGCCCGGTGGCGCTGTCGAGACCTGGGCCAAGGAAGAGATCTGGACTGACAAGGCTGGCTTTGAAGCCGCCGGCATGGCCTATGGAAAGGCGTCGGAAGCAGTGAAGGCATCAACGGACGAAGCCTCCTTCAAGGCGGCTTTCCCGGCGCTTGGCGCATCCTGCCAAGGCTGTCACGAGAAGTTCCGCAAGCCGAAGGGCTGATCCCTGAG
>JBKJQU010000097.1:0-2933 GCA_046594995.1 Aestuariivirga sp. | reverse complement strand
GGCGTCGATGGGGTCTGTTCCGCCGTCTGCTGCCAGGCGCCGGTCTTGGATTTCACATAATACCAGCCGCCCCCTGCGCCCGCAGCGATGACGCCTGCCACTGCAAGGGCAATCCACAAGGCCGCACGGCTTTTCGCAGGCTCATCGCGCGGCGGCTGACGCGTGGACTGAAGCTTGGGGGGTGTCTTGCTAGACTGGCGGGCAGGCGGAGGCGGGCGTTTCGAGGCTATGCCCCGCGCCGCCGAATCCGGCTGGGTGGCTGGACCAGTCGCAGCCCCGCGGCGGCCCCTCGGCGATGCCATGTCCGGCAGTTTCACCACCCAGTCGCGGACATCGGCCATGCTGGCGATGCGGTGTCCGGGATTTGGCTCCAGCATCGCGGTGAGAAGATCACCCATCTCTTCGGGAATGTCCGAGAGATCCGGCACGCTCATGCGCTTTTCCATGATTTCCGCCATCGTGCCGCTCATGTCGATAGGGGTGCCGCGCAGCGCCGCTGCCAGCACAAGGCCGAGACTGTAGATATCAGACTTGGGCGAGACGGTCGCCGGACGGAACATGCCCACCTGCTCGGGTGATGCAAAATTGTAGCGCCCGGCAAAAGTGGTGCCGATCAGCGTGCCCTCGCTGGCGAGCGCTGTCGACTTGGCAATGCCGAAATCGATGATCTTGGCACGTGAGACGAGCCCGCCCTGGAGGATGACATTTTCCGGCGAGATATCGCGGTGGATGATGCCAAGCTCATGGGCCTTGTAAAGGCCATCCGCCAATCTCGTCTTCAGGCTGGCGACATCGGCACTGTTGAGCGGCGCCACCTTCATCTGGTCCGCGAGCGAGGGACCTTCGACGAATTCCATCGCCATGTAGGAGCGGTTGATGCTGCGGTCGCTCGCAAAGCCGTAGTAGCGCACGATCGCCTCATGCGCGAGCTGGTAGAGAATGCGCGCTTCCTTGCGAAACAGATCGAGAATCAGCTGATCGGCGGCGTATTCCGGCAGCACCACCTTGATCGCGACAGGATCGCCCGTGGCGATGTTATGAGCGGTATAGACCTCTCCCATGCCGCCGGAACTGATCAGGTCGCCGATCTCGTAGGTGCCATTGAGCTGTGTGCCCGGAGGAAGGCTCGACTGGCCACCGTCTGAACGTGGAGGACCGCGGTAGCTCACGGCGTGCTCTCCCAGATATCGTCATCGCGTGGCGCGTCCGTGCGGCCGGAGGCGACAACCGTATTCTTGTTGGCAGACAGGCAGTGCCATACCACAACCGTTACATTGTCCTTCGCACCCCGCTCGAGCGTCAACCCGACCAGCCGGCGGCAGGCATCCATGGGTGCATGGTTCAACACGGTATCGTAGATTTCCTCGTCGCCTACGTGCCCTGTCAGACCGTCGCTGCAGAGCAGGAATCTATCCCCTTCGCATACCTGTCCATGAATTGTGTCAAGCTCAAGATCGGGGAATACGCCGATCGCGCGTGTGATGACATTGCGGCGCGGCCAGTTCCGGGCCTGTTGCGGATCGATCACTCCCTTGTCGAGGAGTTCCTGCACTTCCGTATGATCGCGGCTGATCTGGTGCAGATTGCCATCGCGCAGCAGATAGGCGCGGCTGTCTCCCGCCCACGTGCAGGCGAAATGCCCGCCGAACACCAGGACGCCCACCATGGTGGAACCAAGCACGGCGTTGGTCGATTCGGATACCTCAAGCAGTTCGCGGTTGGCGCGCAGCATGCGATCGGTGAAGCGCGCCAGAAGATCGGGGGCTGACACCGCCGCGCCGACGGTTTTCGCGCACTCCACGATCCTGGCACTTGCAAGCTTGCCATTGGTATGGCCGCCCATGCCATCGGCCACCAGCCAGATGCCCTTGTCTTCGTCGACGAACCAGTTGTCTTCGTTCTCCTGCCGCACGAGGCCGGTATCGCTGACGAAGCCGGTATCGTATCGGAACATATGATGGGTCATATGGCGCCGCGGCTCATATCGGGTTGCGAAGTCAGAAAGCCTGAGAATTTATAGGGGTCCGGAAGGCCCTGCAGCCTGATGACCCTGGGCTGCATATTTCCGCCGCCGAGGCTCCACCACCAGGTTTCGCCTGCAAGTGCATTCTGGAGTTCCAGGCCGAGAAGCAGCGACAGGCTGGCCTCGGCGCTTTCTTCGGCGGTAACCGGCAAAGGCATCAGGTCCGGCATGGCGCTGAGCAATTCCAGCGGCGCTTCCGTGAAATCCGGATCGAGTGCGCGAAGCAGGGCGGATTCCGCGGCCGCGAACCAGGCATTCATCGCTTCGGATGCGGGATGGAGGGGAGCAGCATTGCTGCCGGCACTGGCGCAGACGCAGAGGGGGAAATAGCGGCCGACACCATCGACCGAGGGCATGAAGGCCCCCACGACCGCCTGCCCGCAGATTTGTGGACCAAGCCAGAACCGCCAGATCGGCTGTGCGAGAAAGAGTTCCAGCCACGCGTCACGCAATTGCTCGCGGCTTGCAGCCACGCTTGACTGCAGCCAGTCTTCCCAAACAGCCAGAAAACCATCCGGCAGGTTCAGCGCAATGAAATCACGCTTCACAGGAAGCTTGCCGTAGAGCCCGCAACGCGCCGCAGTCATCAGAAACCCTTCGGGCAGACGAAACCCGGCAGGTCGGCGGTGAAAGGACTGGAAAACGAGTTGACCCTAATCTGGAACGACACGAGCCGGCCTCCGATCGCGTAGCTCACGCTGATGCTATCGCCACGCTTCTTCGCACCGCCCCGCATCACCAGCTTGTACAGCGCCCAGGGCCCGGTGAAGGAGATGCTGGATTCGGAATCCTCTATCTCGGGAAGGATGGTGACGCTTGCCGAGCCATCTGCAGCTCCGCCGGGCCAACTGAAGCTCTTGGGCTCGACGATCATCGTGGCCTCAAGCTTCTCGCCATTGATCTCGATGAT
>JBKJQU010000072.1:0-10136 GCA_046594995.1 Aestuariivirga sp. | reverse complement strand
CGAAACTCGACTGGAATCCCGACTTTAGCCGCCGCAGACAACCCGGCTGGATGAACTGAGAAAAGGAAAAGCAACAATGGAAAACTGGGCCAACCGCAAGACCCTTATCCTTGGCCGGACCGAAATGATCGGCCTCCTCAAGCCGTACGAATACAATGACTGCGTCGAGCAGGCCTACCGCATGCATGGCGAAGGCCGATATTACATGGACCCGAAAGGCCATATCGTGCTCGACCGCTTCCCCGGCGAATGGGAGGCCATGCCGTCCTATATCGAGGAACCGCATGCCGCAGCCTGCAAGTGGGTCTCGATCCGCGAGCAGAACCGCGAGAAATATAATCTGCCCACAGTCTTCTCGATCCTGATCTACACCCATCCCGAAACCGGCTTTCCGCTGGCCATCGTGGACGGCAGCTATCACACTGTGATGCGCACCGGAGCGGCTGCGGCCGTTTCCGTCAAATGGATGGCGCGGAAGGATTCGCGCAAGCTGGCGATCGTCGGCGCGGGGCACATGGCGGAAGGCGCTTTAGCAACATGCAACGAAGTCTTTCCGTGGACGGACGTTCGCGTCTGGAGCAGGACCCAGTCGACGCTCGATACCTTCGTAAAAGAGCAACAGCCGAAATACGACACGTTCGAGATCAAGACGTCGACCAATCTGGAGGAAGTCGTGCGTGGCGCCGATGTCGTGGTGACGTTGACCCCAGCGCGCGGGCCCATCGTCATGGCGGACTGGATTTCGCCCGGAACGCATATCGCGGCCGTGGGCGCTGACAAGAAGGGTGATCAGGAACTTGAGGGACGCCTGCTCAAGGGTGCACGCATCTTCGTCGACGACATCCGCCAGTGCCGGACAGACGGCGAGATCAACGTTCCGCTTTCGGAAGGACTCATCACTGAAGCTGACATCGCAGGCGAGATCGGCGAGGTTATCACCGGCCGCAAACCCGGACGGACGACCGACATGGAGATCACCATCTTCGATTCGACCGGCATCGCGCTGCAGGACTCCGCCACGGTGCCGCTCGAATATGAACGGGCACTCGCGGCAGGTGTGGGCATTGAGAAGAAGATGATCTCCACCTAAAAATAGGGTGCGGCGGCTTTAATCCTGTAGTCGCCACCGTTCGTGTTCACGGTTGTACCGATGAAGTAGGAACCTTCATCGGTGCTAGCGAAAGGGCAGCGGGCGCAAACTCATTCACATCTCCGAAGCGGCTTGCCCTTGGCTTTCGTCCACTTCATCAATTCGGCCACGGCATCGAATGCGCCGGCATTCACCTGTTTCAGCAAGGTCGAAGCTTTAAGCGCCCTGGCCCGCAGTTGTAGGTGAAGGAACCACCAGCCTTCACCGCAATGGGCGGCGAGACCGACATCGGAGCAGTCGCTTGCACGTCGGCTCGAAATACAAGCCATGCCACGCTCCTTCTGGCACGATTCCAGCCATTGGTTGCCCGCAGAGATACGGATGTAGGAAATGGACTGGAGCACGAGCCTTCGCAGTAAAGCACAACCCGTCATCGATAATATGGCGATGAGCCATGTTTTAAATCTGCTCACATCCTATGCATCTTGGAGCCGAAGGCGGAACAAGATCACAAGTAGCCACTTTCAAGTCGTGTTCCAACTGTCCAGAGGCCGCGACCAATGAATCATTCCGGTTCCAGCCGCCGTCGTATGGCATCTGGCACGTCGTCCGACACCATTCTCAGCGCCGGAAACACCTGCT
The DNA here is from genome assembly GCA_046594995.1 of Aestuariivirga sp. Classification (GTDB taxonomy): domain Bacteria; phylum Pseudomonadota; class Alphaproteobacteria; order Rhizobiales; family Aestuariivirgaceae; genus Aestuariivirga. Next base: position 8,404 of record JBKJQU010000072.1, on the reverse strand, counting down.
GGCGCCGGGAGCTAAGCCACCGTTTTGCTGTTATCATTGATGCAGCGGATTATTTTAGGGCGCTCAAATCCGCGATGATCAAAGCGGAGAAGTCAATCTTTCTCATCGGCTGGGACTTTGATCTCCGCATTCACCTCGACCCCGGCAACAAGGCCGGCGATTGGCCCGACAAGCTTGGAGATTTCATCGACGCGCTGGTGGACCGCAAGCCTGAACTGGAAATCAGACTGCTGAAGTGGGATCTGGGGGCAGTGAAGACACTGGTGCGTGGTGCGACACCGCTTGTTCTGCTTGGGTGGATGGCAAAGCCTCGGGTGTTTTTCAGACTGGATCATTCACATCCCACTGGCGCCTGCCATCACCAGAAGATTGTTGTGATCGACGATGCCTTCGCTATCTGCGGGGGCATCGATGTCACTGTTGGGCGGTGGGATACGCCAGCCCATCTCGGCAAAGACAGACGCCGCGACAGCCCTTGGGGTTTCGCGCAGGGCCCTTGGCACGATGCAACGGCGGCAGTCGACGGTCAAGCTGCTGTGGCCCTCGGTATTTTGGCCCGCGATAGGTGGCGTCTCGCAACAGGCGAGACGTTGCCCCCACTAGAGCCCGGACGTGATCCCTGGCCCTCCGGTCTTGCCGCCAACGTAACGGAAGTCATGGTGGGAGTTGCCCGTACCCAGCCTGAATTCAAGCACCAGAAAGCAGTGCACGAGATTGAAAAGCTCTATCTTGCCGCCATCCGGTCGGCTCGGCACTTGATCTATATCGAAAGCCAGTATTGTGCATCACAGCGCATTGCCGAGGCCCTCGTCGAGCGATTGCAGGAAAAGGCCGGGCCTGAGATTGTCATCGTCAATCCAGAATCAGCCAATGGCTGGCTCGAGGAGGAAGTCATGGGTGCCGCCCGCGCGCTAGTCGTTGACATGCTGCGCAACGCCGATCACGAGAACCGGTTCAGGCTTTACTTTCCAGTCGCCGCCGATAGCACGCCGATCTATGTCCATGCCAAGATCATGGTGATCGACGACCGTCTCCTGAAGGTGGGTTCCTCCAACCTCAACAACCGCTCAATGGGCTTTGACACCGAATGTGATCTGGCTATCGAGTCGGCTCCTGGCCATCCTGGCGAAAAGGCTATCAGTGCCGCCATCACTGACATCATGCATGGCCTTCTCGCCGAGCATCTTGATGCTGATCCTGGTAAACTGGCGGCAGCACGCGACAATAGCGGGGGCGCGCTGATCCCGATAATCGAGCAATTTGCAGCAAAATCAGGGAGAACATTGAAGCGGCTGGAACCTCCCCAACTCACCGAAACAGAAAAACTTCTGGCAGAAAAACACATTCTTGATCCTGAGCGTCCTGGGCAGTTGCTGCCCAAGCTCAAGCGGATGCTGCCCTGAGCGAATTATGGCAACAAAGCAGTTCCGCTCTGGTTTACCCGCTCGCATGCATCGCCAATCAGTGATCGCTCTTTTGGCACGTTTTGGCTACGCCATGCGAGGTATCGTCTATATTCTGGTTGGCGGCCTTGCTGTTCTCGCTTCCTTGGGGCCGTGGGGCACAACCACGGACAGCCGGGGTGCATTGCTAGTTGTTATGGAGCAACCGCTGGGGTGGATTTGGCTGGTCTTCATCGGCGCCGGTCTTGGCCTTTTCGCGCTGTGGCGCTTCGCACAGTCCATTCTCGATGCGGATGGGCTGGGCACATCCCTAACGATGATTGGCCGGCGCGCGGCTTATCTCATCAGTGCGATCGGAAATGCGGGCCTTGCGGCATTTGCCGTCGGAATTGCTTTTGGCCTGGCTGCCCGCAGCACAGGAGGAGAGAGCAGCATACAGGCATGGGCGGCGTGGCTCCTTCAGCACCCGTATGGGACTTGGGCGGCGATAGCCTTGGGGCTGGGCATTGCGGCGCCGCACGTTTTATGAGGACTGGGACGCTGCGTACCTGCATCTTGGCCGGGGCTCAGACCCGAAGCCGGATACGTTGAAGCAGACTGCTCATGATGTTCTTAACAAATCAATTGGCAACAGGGCGAGGCATACGTATTTGAATGCCGCCATTGTTTTGGCATCCTGGCGCGGACGGGCACTGACATGCGAGAAACCCAACTGCTTCAAAAGCCTGCCCACATGCCGTTCTTGATAGCCCACGTCAAAACGCTGCTTGATCACCCGCTTGTGCTTGCGCCTAAGCCGGAATGTTTGAACGCGCGCTGATTCATGAGTCTTTACGACTGACCTGCTGCCGGTTCCGTGAGTTTGACGCAGCGCATTCCTTCACGGCTCCTCCATGTTGTTCCGCCTGGCCCAGTCGATCGGATACAGCGCGTAGAAATATTCGCAGCGCCTGCCCGTCATGTCATAATCCAACGTGACGCCTTCAGGCAGCCAGACGATGTCGCCGGGATGGCATTCCATTTCGCTCTCTTCAGTGCGCACGATCATCGAGCCCGAATGGATGAAGAGCACTTCGTCGTAGAGCGTCGTCCAGTGAATGCAGACGTCCTCGCCGATCTCCATGCCGGCACCGAAGTGCTTGCTGAAGTCCTTCGTGATGGTGCGGGCCGTCTGGGTGACGCCAGTGGCGGTGATGCAATCCTTGAACGGCAAAGCATTGCGTTTGAAGTGCCGGGCTTCGGGCATGATTACCTCCGTGAGCTGACGATTGTGGACGTGGTGATGCCGCCGGGTGCCATGGCGGCGAGCGCGCGGACGATTGGACCCGGCGTGCGGCTCTCCTGCTCCATCAGGTCCTTGCGGCGGATGGCGGACCGCACCATGTGGGCGCCGATATAGCGGATCGGCTCGGGGGGCAGCCAGCGTTCGGCAGAGCGCACCAGGCCGCAAGTTGACCATTCATCTTTGCTGCCGAGTGCGAGGCTGGCCAGAATGCGGGCCGTGACCGGCGTCGTGGCAACGCCATTGCCGGAAAAGCCATAGCCGTAGAAGATATTGGGTGCCGAGGGCAGCGCGCCAAAAAGCGGCAGGCCGCTGCGGGTGCGGTCGATGGGTCCGCACCAGCTATCGGTGAAGGGCAGATCCGCGAAAGCCGGGAAGCCGCGGCGCACGCTCTCGCGGATATCGCTTTCGCGGATGGAGCGGCCCTCGAAGCGGTTGCCGCCCAGATTGCCAAAACCGATGATGCCGCCGCTGATGCCCGGCTGGAAGCGATGGTCGGCGGTGGTGCGGAAGCCGGTCACGAAGGTCTGGCTGTCGCCCACCAGAGGCCGTCTCACATAGCGCATCTTCTCAAGCAGTTCCGGCACGGGCGCTGTCACCGCGTCATCGCTGGCGATGACCAGAATCGCCGAGCGCAATTCAGGCAAGGCCGTCGACCAGGCATTGAGAGTGAGCACGCAGACCGGCGCCTTGATGGTGCCGCGCCCGGTGTGCACGACAGCCGGATTGGTCCGCTCAAGCCGGATCATACGCGAATTCTCGAAGATGCGGATGCCGCGCGCCATCGCCACACGCCTCAGGCCACGTACCAGCTTGCCCGGATGAAGGGTGGCGGCGAATGGATCGTGAATGCCGGCGAGAAGCCGATTGGTGCCGCACAGCTCTTCGATCTCTGCAGCTCCGATCTCCCTAAATGGCACAAGCCCTCTTTGCGCAAGGGTATCGACGATGCCGCGCCACGATCCCAGATGCTTCGGGCAGGTGGCGCCCCATATCCAGCCGTCAGGCCGGAACTCGGCGTCGATGCCATTGCTCTTGCAGAAGGCTTCGATGTTCCTGGCAGACGCGGCGAAGGCGTTGCCAAGCGTGATCGCCTGCTGCTCGCCGCAGAAAGCTTTCAGTGCCGTAAACTTGGCCCATTGCGACAGAACCATGCCGGAGTTGCGCCCCGAGGCGCCACCGCCGCAGATGTCCGCCTCAACGATTGCCACGTCGCAGGAGGGATCGCGCGATTTCAGCTCGAGCGCCGTCCACAGCCCGGCCATGCCGCCGCCGACGATGCAGATATCGGCCTTGTGATCTCCTGCGAGCGCGGGCGCGTCGGTCTCGCCCGGCACAATGGCTTCGCGCAGCCAGGCGCAGCGGCCCTCAATCCGGGTTGGAGTCGACATGGAAATGCTCCCTTGCCCGCTGCGCGACAATCACGGGCAGCGTGGCTGATACGCGGTTCACGAGATCGAAGTGGACCACCACGTGCTCGCTGGTGGCGCGCAGGCCCCCGTCCTCGACATCATGCATCGCGTGGTGGAAGCGCAACGACGAACGGCCGACACGAATTATTGCGGTGCGCACGATCAGCAAGTCACCGGCCAAGATCTCGTGGCGGTATTCGAGCGTCTGCTTTGCGTCCACCCAACCGCGGCCTACAGCCTTCAAGCCGCGGGGGCATGCAAAACGCGACAGATAGTGGAATGTCGCACCATCGAACACGGCGCAATAATGCTGGGTGTTCATATGGCCCATCGAATCACAAAGCCACGGATAGGCCACGGCGCGAAAGGTCTCGACGGCCTTGAGTGTGGGTGCCTGCCCGGTCTTCTCCACCATCAGAAGGCCACGCGATCTCCGCCCTTGAGCTTGAGCATCTGGCGTGCCTCGGCGGGCGTTGCGACGTCGAGGGATAACTCGTCGAGGATGCGCCTGATCTTCGAGACCTGTTCGGCATTGCTTTTCGCCAGTGCACCGGGTCCGAGATAGATGCTGTCTTCCAGTCCGACGCGCACATTGCCGCCCATGGTGGCGCCGATTGTGATGAGGTTCATCTGGTGCCTGCCGGCCGCCAGGATGGACCATTGATAATCGGAGCCGAACAGCCGGTCGGCGGTGCGGCGCATGTGCATCATGTCTTCAGGGTGCGCGCCGATGCCGCCCATGACACCGAAGATGGTCTGCACGAAGAGCGGCGGCTCTAGCAGTTTCTGGTCGAGGAAATAGGCCAATGTGTAGAGATGGCCGACATCGTAGCATTCGCATTCAAAGCGCGTGCCGCAGCCCTTGCCGAGCCGCTCGATGAAGGTTTCGATCTGTGCGAAGGTGTTCGAGACGATGATGTCGCGGGTCTTCTCGATATAGGGCTTCTCCCAATCGAACTTCCAGTCCTTGATCCTGGCGCCGGCATTGAAGATGCCGAAGTTCATCGAGCCCATGTTGAGCGAGCAGAGTTCTGGCTGAGCCAGCAGGGGTGCCGCAAGGCGGTCGTCGATGCTCATACCGAGCGAGCCGCCGGTGGTGATGTTGATGACGGCATCGCAGTTCTGCTTGATGCGCGGCAAAAACTGCATAAAGATCTTGGGATCGGGTGTGGGTTTTCCATCTACCGGATTTCGGGCGTGCAGATGTATGACCGACGCACCGGCTTCGGCCGCGGCGATCGACTCGCTGGCGATCTCATCGGGCGTGATTGGGAGGTAGGGGGTCATGCTCGGCGTATGCACGGAACCGGTGACGGCGCAGGTAATAATGACCTTCCGGCGTTTGGACGTTGTTACCGCGCTCGAAGCTTCCGCCATCCCATCCTCCCGCTGCAGCCATGTTTGACAAGTTCTTCGTCTTGCGTCTAACATCACAACGCTTGTGATCACAAGCTAACACGTGATGGTGAACTGTCAATGGCGGCGGGGAGGCAAGCTCTTCGTCAACCACATTGGGGAGGTTGGAATGAAGATTTTGACGTATTTGAAGCCCTTTCTGCTTGGCACCGGCATTGCCTTGTTCGCAGCTGGAAGCGCTGCCGCCGAGGAGCAGGTCGTGGTCGTTGGTTGGGGTGGCGTCTGGCAGGACGCCTATCGCAAGGCACTGTTCGAACCCTTCATGAAGGAGACCGGGATCAAGGTCGTCGAGGAAGAGTTCGGTGGCGAGTACGCCAAGATTACCAGCCAGGTGGAAGCCAAGAAGATTGTGTGGGATCTGGCGCCCTTTGAAAGTCCACAGCTCATTCAGGGCTGCGACGAAGGCATTTTCGAAAAGCTGGACTGGGATGCGCTTGGCGGGCGCGACAAGCAGCTCGGATATGCAGCGCATGATTGCGGCATCGCTTCCGACATCTGGGCCACCGTGATGGCCTATGACGGCGACAAGATCAAGGACGGCCCCAAGAGCTGGGCCGAGTTCTGGGACGTCGCCAAGTGGCCGGGCAAGCGCGGCGGATACAAGGACGCCCGCATCATGATCGAAGTGGCGTTGATGGCGGATGGCGTCAAGAAGGAAGAGATCTACGACGTGCTGCGTTCACCGGAGGGTTTTGACCGCGCCTTCAAGAAACTCGACGAACTGAAGCCCAACATCCTGTGGGCGGAAAGTGCGGCCGAGGGCATGCAGCGCCTGCTGGCGGGTGATGTGGCCATGACGGTGAACTTCAATGCCCGCGTGACGGGTGCTGCGAAAGAGAACAAGCGCAACCTGGTGATTGGCTGGGGATCGGGTTTCTGGGTCGGCACGGATTACTGGGTAAAGATCGCCAATGGCCCCAACCCAGAGTCTGCCAAGAAGCTACTGGCGTTCTATGCCAGGCCCGCGACGCAGGCCGAACTCGTCAAGCATCTGAGCTATGGTGTGCCGACGCTTGCCGCCTATGACCTGATGTCACAGGAAATCAAGGACACCCTGCCGACCTCACCCGACAAGGCGGCATTGGCTTCAATCTACAGCGATGACTTCTGGGTCGAAAACCAGGCGAAGGCGACGGAACGCTTCAACACCTGGGCTGCCCAGTAATTTTGATATCGTGAGGGCCGGTGATTGCCCAGCAGTCTCCGGCCCGATTTTGCCTCGCCCCATGGAAGGACGCTACATGTCGCACGCCCAATCAACAGCCTCACAGAGAAACGAGGATCTGCCGTCCGTGCTGCGCGATGCGGAAACCCGCTACATCAAGGCCAATCCGCGCAGCATGGCGCTGAGCACCAGTGCCCAGGCCCATCTGCCCGGCGGCAACACACGTACCACCGTGCATTTCTCGCCCTTCCCCTTCTACATCGCCAAGGGCCATGGCAGCCACCTCATCGATGTGGATGGCCATTCCTATGTCGACTTTGTCAATGAGTACACAGCAGGGGTCTTTGGGCATTCCAACAAGCTGATCGCCGATACCATCAGCCGGACCATCGCCGACGGCCTCAATTTCGGGGCTCCCACCGAACACGAAATCAAGCTTTCGGGGGAGCTGCGGAGCCGCTTTCCGGCCATGGAGCTTCTGCGTTTCTGCAACTCCGGCACCGAAGCGAACCTGCTGGCCATGGCAACGGCGCGGGCCTTCACGGGCAAGCAGGCAATCATGGTGTTCAGCGGCGCCTATCACGGCAGCATCTTCTATTTCGGACATGGTCCCTCACCGCTGAACATGCCTTTCCCGGTCATCATGTCGACGTTCAACGATGCCGAGCAGGCAAGGACGGCGATTGCCGCGCATGCCGAAAAGCTGGCGGCGGTGATCGTCGAGCCGATGCAGGGCGGGGCAGGCGCGCTTTTGGCAACGAAGGAATTCATCACGGCGCTACGCGAGGCGACGACCCGCCATGGCGTGTTGTTGATCCTTGACGAGGTCATGACGTCTCGGGCCCATTTCGGCGGATTGCAGGCGCATTTCGGCGTGAAGCCCGATCTGATGACACTTGGCAAGTATATCGCGGGCGGCCTGACGGTAGGCGCCTTCGGCGGCCGCACCGATATCATGCGCCGTTTCGATCCGTCCAAGGCCGATGCCTTTCCGCATGGTGGAACCTTCAACAATAATGTCGTCGCCATGGCGGCGGGTTATGTCGCCTTGACGCAAATTCTGACGCGTGAAGCCACCGACCGCATGAACGCGCTGGGCGATAGGCTCCGCTTCCGGCTGAACGATCTCGCGGCACGGCACGGCCTGCCGATGGTCGCAACTGGCTGCGGCTCGATCTTCGGGATTCATTTCCATGACGGCGTGTTGCGTAACGTCGACGATCTCGAGGCCGGCGAAAAGGGCCGCGAACAGATGGTGGCGGACATCAAGAAGCTCTTCCATCTCGACATGATTGCCAGCGGAATCTACATCTCGCGCCGCGTGATGGGCAACCTGTCGCTGGTGACAAGCGAGGCGGAAACCGACATGCTGGTTGGTGCTGTCGACGAGTTCCTGTCCACCCGGGGCAATCTGATCCGAGCGGCATTCAGCAGGTGACAGCTTCAGAGTGCGGCGCCAATCGTCTTCGCTGCGTCGGTGATGTCGTCGACGATGGCATCACGTACCTGCAGAGGCTTCTGGGCCTTCAGGGCCTTCAGGGCCCGGTGATGATGGACATAAACCGACAGCTTCCTCTGCGCGAAATCCCGCTGCTGAAGATTCAGAAGCGGGCCGACCTGAAGCCAGAGGGATTCGATCATCTTGACAAGCGACGGCATTTGCGAGGCGCGATAGAGGGTGAAGTGAAACTCGCGGTTCCACTCCAGGACCGCCGCCTGACTGCCG
>JBKJQU010000295.1:0-2915 GCA_046594995.1 Aestuariivirga sp. | reverse complement strand
ACATGCACGTCATCATCACGCGCTAGCCTGTTTCTGTTCCTGTTGCTGCCAGCGCCCGCATCAGCCTGCGGGAGCGATGAGGCGGTGCTGTTCTCGTGCCTCGCGAAAGACCGGTTCCACACCATCGAACTCTGCGCCGTGCGCGATGATGCGGCGGGCGGCTACCAGTCGCTGCAATACCGCTATGGCACGGCGGAAAAGACAGAACTCGTGTTCCCGCAAGACCGGCGCGACGGCAAGAAGCTGTTCTCCTTCGCCCATGCCTTCGACAAGAACACTTATGTCTGGTCGCTGCGTTTTGCCAACACCGATTACACCTATCGCGTTTTCGGCATGGGCGATGACGCGGGCGTCGAGGTGTGGAAAAAGAAGAAGCGGCTCGCACAGGTGATGTGCGGCGAGAGGCCCTATGCGATGACGAGCGACATCCGCCGCGCCGCGTCTTGCGACCTGAAGAACCCGTTTGGCGCTGCGGGCTGTTCCGAAAATCCTCCAGCCCGCAAGTGACCCTCCAGAACCGGGTGGACCCTTGGGGGCAATATCAAGCGTTGCTTCTCCCTTATATTTTTTGCCGCTTCATTACATACATAGGTGAGCCCTTGAAGCGCCCTATAACGGCTGAAACAAAGCTCCAATAGGTTAGTGGAGTCAGTTCAGGCTTCAAGCATAGGTTAGTCTAAAGATCCTGTGCGCCTTTGTTATGGAGCAGATTTCTGCGGACGGGCTATCCAGTGCTGGATAGTTTTAATCGCCGATGCCAGCATGATATCAAGCTCGGCAACAGGCCCCTCCCAAGTTTTCTCCAGTTCCGTCTCTGTATTGTCGTTGGTGTCGATAGCGCGCGCGACTACCTCTATTCTGCTTGCCAAGGGTGGTAATACAGATATTTGGAAGCATTCAAATGGTCCGGTGCCAGGCACGTGGAAAAATCGACTTGGCACCCCTGCCCATTCAGTGAATAGCGTAGAGTTGCAGGATTTCACCCAAGCAGCAATCACATCGTCAACTTCATCATAGACAGTCATTTGTTCAGCATCATCCATCTCGTAGATAACAGCAATGGAGAAATGCCATGACCCTCCAGAACCGTGTCGATCCGTGGGGGCGAATCCACGCCGTGCCGGAGCGCGGCACGATGATGGGAAACCGCGGCGGGAAATTCCATCGCGATGATGGCACGCTCGGAAAGCGCCGCTGGGCCAGCCGTCACTGGATCGCCTGCGATCTGCACTGGAAGGGCCTGCACCACGAGCCGATGGGGCGGGGCTATACCTCCCTCTTCTTTCTTGACGAGGTGACGGCCTTGAGCGCCGGGCACCGCCCCTGCTTCTTCTGCCGCCGCAAGGATGCGAAGGCCTTTCTCGGGGATGGCAAGGTCGGAGCCTTCGACAGGCAGTTGCATGAGGAACGTCTCCACCTCCGCGAAGCCGAGCCTATCCCTCTCCGCGAAGCGGGGAGGGATGACTTGCCCGATGGCGCGATGGTCGAGATCGATGGCGCGGCCTTCGCAGTCCTGGGACCACGTCTGCTGCGCTGGTCCTTCGCCGGATATGTGGAAAGCATTCCACGCAAACCTCGCCCGTACGGAAGGCTTTTGACTTGTCCCTCAATCGCGGCCATTTTGCGCACCGGATATAAACCGCGCTGGCACGAGTCGGCGCTCACATGCAATGGGGAGGCACCATGAAACTTCTGCGTTACGGCCCGGTGGGCAAGGAAAAGCCGGGCCTGCTCGGCGATGACGGAAAGATCCGCGACCTGTCGGGAATCATTGCGGACATCAACGGCGAGACTCTCAGCCCGAAGAGCCTGGCGCGTCTCCGCAAGATCAAGCCGGAATCGCTTCCCCCCGTGCGTGGCAATCCGCGGATCGGCGCCTGCGTCTCCAATCCGCAGAAGTTCGTGGCGATCGGCCTGAACTATTCCGACCACGCCGCCGAATCCGGCCTTACCGTGCCGCCCGAGCCCATCATTTTCACAAAGCACACAAGCTGCATCGTCGGTCCGAACGATAACGTGACCATTCCGCCGAAGTCGAAGAAATCGGACTGGGAAGTGGAACTGGGCGTCATCATCGGCACACGCGCGAAAAACATCAAGAAAAAGGATGCGATGGCCCATGTGGCGGGCTATTGCGTGGTGAACGACGTGTCCGAGCGCGCCTTCCAGATCGAGCGGTCCGGCCAGTGGACCAAGGGCAAGTGCTACGACACCTTCGGCCCCATCGGCCCGTGGATGGTGACGGCGGACGAAATCAAGGACCCGCAGAAGCTGGGGCTTTGGCTGGAACTGAACGGCAAGCGCGTGCAGAACGGCACGACGGCCACCATGGTCTATGGCGTGCAGTATATCGTCGCCTACCTCTCGGAATTCTTCACTCTGATGCCGGGCGACATCATCACCACCGGAACGCCGCCAGGCGTCGGCATGGGCATGAAGCCGCAGCGTTTCCTGAAGCCCGGCGACACGATGCACCTTGGCATCGATGGTCTGGGCGAACAGTTCCAGACGGTTTATCGCGACAAGTAAGGGCCCTCATCCGCCCTCCGGGCACCTTCTCCCATCCTGCGGACGGGAGAAGGCACAAGCGGGTCATGCGCCTTCTCCCGTGGCAACGCCATGGGAGAAGGTCCCGACAAGGGGATGAGGGCCTCTTGCGACAGACGCGTGTTGCCCCATTGCCCTCCATCCTCTAGAAGCCTCGCAAAATCCGCGAGTGCAAGAATGAACAAGCCCCACCGCCCCAAAGCCCGCGCCGCCAAGGGCTTCCGCGATATCGGCCCGGACGAAATCCGTGGGCAGCGCGCCATGCTGGCGAAGATCCAGGGCGTCTATGAATCCTATGGCTTCGAGCCGGTGGAACAGCCCTTCATCGAATATACCGACGCGCTGGGAAAATTCCTCCCCGATCAGGA
>JBKJQU010000160.1:0-4271 GCA_046594995.1 Aestuariivirga sp. | reverse complement strand
AACGGCCGATCCAGGGGAGGAACCAGGTGGAGCCGTTGTACATGGGGTGATCGGGGAATTCCGGCCGGTCGAAGGCGCAGACGCTGTTCATTTTTCCTGCGATCTTGTGCGCCGTCTGGTGGCCGAGATAGCTCATCATGGCGATGCCGGAACCGTTGCAGCCCAGCGCATAGTGCATGTTTTTGAACTTGCCCATGTGGGGCATTTCATCGAGCGTGAAGGCGACGTTGCCGGTCCAGGCATGGGTGATCTTCGTGCCTTTCAACTGCGGGAAACGGTCCAGCATGAAGCCGTGGAGGATGGGCGCTGTTTCAACCGGATCCGTGTGGCCGAACTTGGCGCGGCCGCCGAAGACCAGACGCTTGCCGTCCGGCGACATACGGTAATAGGTGAGCACGCGACGGGTATCGGCGAAGGAGCGGTTCTTGGGGCTGATGGTGGCTGCCAGATCGGGCGGCAATTCTTCCGTGGCGATGATGTAGGAGCCGACCGGGACGACGCGGCGCTTCAGGTCCGGCGTCACGGCGCCCGTGTAGCCGTTGGTGGCGATGATGACGTCGCCCGCCTGGACCGTTCCGCGCGGGGTTTCGACTTTCCAGCCCGCGCCATCTTCGGTGAGCATCGTAACCGGCGTCTTCGAGGCAATGGCAACGCCGCGCTTCTGGCACAGTTCGAGCAGGCCTTTGAAGAAAAGTGCGGGATGCAAATGGCCCGCACGGCCCACCACCATGCCGCCGCGATAATAATCCGAGCCGATTTCCTCGCGCTGCCTTTCGGGGGGAACGATAACGGCTTCGGACCTGGCGTGCCTGTTGAGGATGTCGATTTTCTTCGCCATGCCTTCGTAGTGGCTCTTGCACCAGGCGCCGAGGAAATAGCCGCTACGCGTCCAGCCGCAGTCGATCTTCTCGCGCGCGATGATGCCCTCGATATGCGAGAAGGCATCCGCCGCATCGGTCATGTAGGGGGCGGCCTCGTCTTCCTCCATGGCCTTCGCCATGTAGCGCTTGCCGACGTTGACGCCCCCCGACACCATGCCACCGTTGCGGGACGAGCCGCCGAAGCCGGGCTCGTTCGCATCGAGCACGATGCAGTCGATGCCTTCGCGGTTCAGTTCGAGGGCGGCGTTGAGGCCGGCATAGCCCGCGCCCACGATGGCCACGCGTACCGATTTCGGCAAGGTGATCTCTGCCAGCGGAACAGGTTGATAGGCATCCCACCAATAGGAGCGGGGCTTGAAGTCTCGGGCGAAAATGGATGCATTCATAAACGCAGTTTCGCCTGTTCGCGGTTACGGGACAAGCGGCGCTTTCAGCAGGGGTGCTACAACCCTTCCGAATAGACCACCGTTGTGAAGCCGCCGCAAAGCCAGCTAGATAGCGTTTTCGAGATCATTTTCGAAAACAGGGAGCGGCAGGCATGAACGCCATCATCAAGGGCATCGTCTTATTTCTGGTGGTGTTCATCGTGGGCTTCGTGGGCGGGGCCTACATGATTTCTCCGGTGACGGTTGTGGAGCGTTCGGCCGTGATCGCGGCGCCGCAGGAAAAGGTCTATGCGGTTGCGGCAAGCCTCAGGCGCTTTAATGAATGGTCGCCCTGGGCGGCGCTCGATCCCGCGGCCGTCTATACATTCGAGGGGCCGGAGCAGGGCGTGGGCCAGAAGATGTCGTGGACATCGGAAAGGCCGGATGTTGGCCATGGTTCCCAAACAGTGACCGAGGCGGTGCCGAACGGGCGGATCGTGACCGGGCTCGATTTCGGCAGCATGGGCAAAGCGGTTTCGACACTGGCGCTGAGGCCTAAGGGTTCGGGCACTGCGGTGACATGGGGGTTCCGCTCTGAAAATGACGGCGTGCTGGAGCGCTGGATGAGCCTGCTGTTTGATCGATGGATCGGCGCCGACTATGAGAAGGGCCTCGGTAATCTGAAGGCGGTTGTGGAAAAGGAAGGCCAAGGTGATTGAACGATTCCAGCTCTATATCGACGGCGTGTTCTGCGAGGCGCAGGGCAGCGCTGTATTCGACAGCGTGGATCCGGCCACCGAAGCCATCTGGGCGCTGATGCCGAGAGCAACCGCAGCCGACACCGACCGGGCGGTGAAGGCCGCGCATCGGGCCTTCAACGAGGGCGCATGGCCTGCGATGACGGCAAGTGCGCGGGGCAAGCTGCTGGCGAAACTGGCCGACCTTGTGGCGCGGGATGCGGGCACCATCGCGGAACTGGAGTCGCGCGACACCGGCAAGGTGATCCGCGAGACAAAGGCAGTGACCGGCTATGTCGCGGAATTCTATCGCTACTATGCGGGGCTTGCCGACAAGATCGAGGGCGCGGTGCTGGCGATCGACAAACCCGATCTCGATGTTTCGACCAGGCGCGAACCATTGGGCGTTGTCGCTGCCGTGGTGCCGTGGAATTCGCAGATGTTCCTGACGGCGGCGAAGGTGGGGCCTGCGATTGCTGCTGGCAACACCATCGTGATCAAGGCCTCTGAGGATGGCCCGGCACCTCTGCTGCATTTCGCGAAGCTGATCGACGAAGCGGGGTTTCCGCCGGGCGTCATCAACATCATCACAGGCTTCGGCAATGACTGCGGGCAGGTGCTGACCTCGCATTCACTGGTATCGCGCGTTGCTTTTACCGGTGGGCCCGAGACGGCGCGTCATGTGGTGCGCAATACGGCTGAAAATTTCGCGGTCACCACGCTGGAGCTTGGCGGAAAGTCTCCGGTGATCGTGTTCGAGGATGCGAATACCGAGTCGGCGGTAAATGGCATCATCGCCGGCATCTGGGGCGCCACGGGGCAATCCTGCGTGGCGGGATCGCGGCTGCTGGTGAATCGCGCCATTCATGACCTGGTGGTGGAGCGGCTGGTAAAGCGCGCGGGCGAAATCCGCATCGGCCCGCCGCTCGACCCCGCAACCGAGATGGGGCCGCTGGCAACGCTGCGCCAGAAGCAGCGCGCACAGAAATTGATCGCCGAAAGCATTGCGCAAGGCGCCATCCTCATGGCGGGCGGCGGAACGCCCAAAGGCTTTGGCACAGGGTTCTACTTCGAGCCGACCGTGTTGCTGGCGCCGCGCGCCGACTTGCCTTGCGTGCAGCACGAATTCTTCGCGCCTGTTCTCTCGGTGCTTGCCTTCGATACGGAAGAGGAAGCCGTGCGCCTTGCCAATGCCACGCCCTATGCCTTTGCGGCGGGCGTGTTCACACAAAATCTCGCGCGAGCGCATCGCATGGTGAAGAAGGTGAGGGCAGGAGTCGTGTGGGTCAACACATACCGCGCGGTCTCGCCGGTTGCGCCTTTCGGCGGCAATGGCTTTACCGGATTTGGCCGCGAGGGCGGCATGGATTCGATCCGCGACTATACCCGCACCAAGACGGTGTGGATCAACACATCCGATGCGCCGATCGCCGATCCCTTCGTCATGCGCTAGGTGCTGCTGCCTCATCTGCCTTGCTCAGTCCGCATGACGGCAGGGCTTGGACGGCGCAATTCAAACCAATAGAAGTTTCGTGAACCGGGAGAACGAACATGGCTGACGGCAGGATTGCACTGATCACGGGCGGCGCGCAGGGCATGGGCTTTGCCACGGCGAAGCGCTTCCTTGCCGAAGACTTCGGCGGGGTGATGCTGCTGGACCGCAATGCCGCGAAGCTGAAGGAAGCTGCCGCCAAGCTGGCATCGGTTGGCCGGGTTGAAACCATCGAAGGCGATCTTCTCGACCTGACTCTGGCCCCGCGCGCCGTGGCTGCGGCCGTCTCGGCCTTCGGGCGTCTCGACGTTCTCGTCAATGCGGCGGGTAGCACCGAGCGCTGCGGACTGCTAGACACCACGCCCGAGGCTTACGAGCGCATCTTCGGTGTGAATGTGCGCGCGCCGCTGTTCATGATGCAGGAAGCGGTGAAGGACATGCTGAAGCGGAAGTCCGGCACCATCATCAATGTCTCTTCCATGCTGGCGCATGGGGGGCCGCCGAACCTCTCCATCTATTCGGCCTCCAAGGCGGCGCTCTGTACACTGACGAAATCGGTGGCGAATGCTGTGAAGCGCGATGGCATCCGTGCGTTCGCGATCAATCTTGGCTGGGTGCATTCGGAAGGGGAACAGGCGCTGCAGACTGGTTTTCATGGACTTCCGGTGAACTGGGCCGAGGAGATCGGCCGCCGCATGCCTTCGGGCCGGCTGATCGTTCCGGACGATGTGGCGGGGCTGATGTCCTATCTCGTCTCGCCATCGGCGCAGATGATGACGGGCGCCATCATCGACTA
>JBKJQU010000031.1:0-7541 GCA_046594995.1 Aestuariivirga sp. | reverse complement strand
CTCGAGAGTGTGACGGCAGGCCAGCTTCTGCTGGGACAGTTGCTGGACAATGGTGGCAGCGTGCTGACGCTGGCCCCGATGGATGGCTCGATCCTCATCAGCAAGGGCAGCATCCCGCTGCTGCCGCTGGATATCATTGACCTCGACAACGATGGCAACGTGACCGAGGCGCTGCCCCTCGATGCGAGCGGCGAAGCCCGTATCCAGAACAATCGGCTCGATATCGGCGCGGTGGAGTATACGCGGAACGAGACGATCACCGGAACGGCGGCAGCTGATACGATCTCGGGCGGCAAGGGCCGCGATGTTCTGATCGGCAAGGCGGGCGGCGATACGCTGGATGGCGGCGGCGGCGCCGACACGGTGGATTATGGCAGTTCGGCTGCGGGCGTTACAGTCAACATCAGGACCGGCACAGGTCTGGGTGGCGATGCGCAGGGCGACACGCTGATCAAGGTCGACAATATCGCAGGCTCGCAGCATGCCGACAGCCTCACCGGCACGGCGCTGGTCAACGTGCTGACCGGCCGGGGCGGGGCGGACCTGCTGTTTGGCGGCGGCGGCGGCGATACGCTGGATGGCGGGGCGGGGATTGACCGCATCATCGGCGGCGTCGGCATCGACAAGCTGACGGGAGGTGCGGATGCCGACACCTTCGTGATGGACCGCCTGGAAATAAACCGCGACGTGATTTTCGACTTCACGGCGGTGCTGGACAAGCTGGAGATCGACGCCTCCGACTTCGGCGGCGGGCTTGTTGCGGGGCTGGCGTTGACGGCTGATCAGTTCCTGGCCAGCGGCAATGGCGTGGCCCAAGACCTCGAGGACCGCTTCATGCTGGCCACCAACACCGGCAACCTCTACTTCGATGCCGATGGATCGGGTGCCGGAGCGCGGGTGCTTATCGCATCGTTCCGCCTGGTGCAGCCGGTGCTCACCGAGACTGACTTCATCCTCGTGTGAGGGAGCCGCGCCGTATCCGCCTCAGATGGTGGGCGGCAAGTGGCGCGAAGAACATCACGATTACGCTGTAGACGATCAGCCCGCCTTCGAGCGGGTTGATTTCGGCCCAGATGCGGGCGGCGTCGAGGCCGCGCAACAGGCCGATGACGATTTCGAACACGAAGGTGAGGATGGCCCACAGGGCACCAAGCCGGATGAGGTTCGACGTGTCGCGAAGTCCGATCCACCGGATCGCGAGGTAGCTTACCCCCAGCACGATGATCACGCCGATGGGCCAGCCGATGCGGCTTGCCGTTTCCTCTCCGAAACGCGGCACCACGAACAACCCGCGCAATACGCCATGGATGGTTTCGATCAGCATGATCAGCAGCCAGACGAGAAGACCACGGGACATGGTGAAATCCTTTTCGATCGTGCAAGATGCCAGCATATCAGCAATCGGGGATTCCATGTTTGACAATCTGAAGGACAAGGTAGTGGTGGTGACGGGCGGCGTGACCGGCATCGGCGGCGGCGCATCGCTGGCCTTTGCGGCAGCGGGCGCGAAGGTGCTGGCGCAATACTTAGGGGGCGGGCCGGAACTTCAAAAAATCGAGGCGGCGGGCATCGCCACGCTGAAGCTCGACCTGACGGATGAGGATGCGCCGCAGAAGCTGATCGGCGAGGCAATCGCCAGGTTCGGCCGCATCGACGTGCTGGTGAACAATGCGGGAAGCCTTGTGGCGCGCATTCCGGTGACCGACGTTGAAGACGATTTCATCGACAAGGTTTTCGACCTGAATTGCCGCCAGCTGATCCATTGCTGCCGCATCGCTGCGACGCTCATGAAGCGCCAGGGCTCCGGCAACATCATCAACGTGACGTCCATTGCGGCGCGCAATGGCGCGAGCCCCGGAGGCTCGGTCTATGCCGGTGCCAAGGCCTTCGTGTCGGCCTTCTCCAAGACACTGGCGAAGGAACTGGTGGGCAACGGCATCCGCGTCAACTGCGTGTCGCCCGGAACGATCCACACGGCCTTCCACGACCGCTTCTCGGACGAGGCCAAGCGCGAGGCGGCGCGGAAAACCATTCCCATGCAGCGGCTGGGAACGGCGGATGATTGTGCTGGAACCTTCCTCTACCTCGCGAGCGATATGGCCAGCGGCTATGTGACGGGTCAGGTGATCGAGGTGAACGGCGGGCAGCTCATGCCATGAGCTTCGTGACGCGGACGAGATCGGAGACGCCTGACGCCATCGCCCCCGATGGCTCGGAAGTCCGGCTTCTGGCCAGTGCCTCGCGCGGCGGCATGGCGCAGTTCACGCTGCTTGCCAGTGCCGTTTCAGTGGCTGTCGCCCATCGCACGGTGGAGGAAGTGTGGCTGGTGATGAAAGGCCGGGGCCGTATGTGGCGGCAGCTCGGAGAGGCGCAGGAGATCGTCGATCTGGTGCCCGGTGTTTCGATTTCAATTCCAGTGGGCGCGAGCTTCCAGTTCCGCAACGACGGCGATGAGGCGCTCGACTGCGTCGGCGTGACCATGCCGCCCTGGCCGGGAATGGATGAGGCCTATGAGGTGAAGGGGGTGTGGTAAAAAGAGGCCCTCATCCGGCCTGCCGGCCACCTTCTCCCATTCTTCAAACGGGAGAAGGCGCAAGACCCGATCCGCCTTCGCCCGTGGTGCAAGCCATGGGAGAAGGTCCCGGCAGGGGGATGAGGGCCTCTTGGCCTGCGAGTTGTGAACGCCGGAGTTTATGGAAAGAGCCCTTATCTGGCCTTCAGCCACCTACGCCCACGCGGGAGAAGACTTGAGTTACCAGGCTCCGGTGTTCTGCATCGAGGCCCAGGGCTCGGCCATAGGGAGCGTGTCGCCCTTCTGCAGGAGTTCGATGGAGA
Source organism: Aestuariivirga sp. (assembly GCA_046594995.1). Classification (GTDB taxonomy): domain Bacteria; phylum Pseudomonadota; class Alphaproteobacteria; order Rhizobiales; family Aestuariivirgaceae; genus Aestuariivirga. The sequence continues at coordinate 4,706 of JBKJQU010000031.1, read as the reverse complement.
TGCCGTCCGGCGTCTTGATGAAGGCCATGCGGCCATCGCGCGGCGGGCGGTTGATGGTGATGCCCTGGGCTTGCAGGCCAGCGCAATAATCATAGATATTGTCGACGCCCAATGCCAGATGGCCGAAGTTGCGGCCGCTGGTATAGGTCTCGGGGTCCCAGTTGTAAGTGAGTTCAACCGGCGCATCGGGGCTTTCAGGACAGGCCACGAACACCAATGTAAAGCGTCCCTTTTCATTTTCGTAGCGGCGCTGCTCGACGAAGCCCAGCTTGTTGATGAAAAAATCGACCGACTGCTCCAGATTGGAGACGCGGATCATGGTGTGGAGATATTTCATGGGATTACCTCTTGTTTGAGCGAGACATAGAAGAACTGGCCGCGATGGTCCAGAAATCACGCCGTGCGGTCGTGTTCACGGGTGCGGGCGTTTCGACGGAATGCGGAATACCGGACTTCCGCTCGCCCGGAGGCTTCTGGACGAAGTACAAGCCCATCGAGTTCCGTGAGTTCCTGGCTTCGCCCGATACACGCCTCGAAGCCTGGCGGCGGTTCCTGATGATCCGCGAGACGATTGGCAACGCAGCGCCGGGGCCGGGGCACCGGGCCATTGCCGAACTCGTGTCTCGCGGCCATGTGAGCCACGTCATCACACAAAACATCGATGGCCTTCACGAGCAGGCGGGGGTGCCGGCCAAGCAGATCATCGAGATCCACGGCAACGGCACCTATGCCACCTGTCTCGCCTGTGGATTGCGCCACGAGATCGACTGGGTGAGGGACGTGATCGCACAATCGAATGCGGCGCCTTCCTGCATCAGCTGCGATGGCATCGTGAAGTCCGCCACCATCTCGTTTGGCCAGCCAATGCCAGACCAGCAGATGGCGGATGCGCGCGCGGCAACTTTCAACTCCGATCTTTTCCTCGCCATCGGGTCTTCGCTGCAGGTGTTTCCGGCAGCGGGCTTTCCGGTGACGGCGAAGCAGAACCGCACGCCGCTCGTCATCATCAACCGCGAGCCGACAGGCCTTGATGGCCTCGCCGATCTTGTCATCAACGATGAGATCGGCCCGGTGCTGAGTGCCGTGCTCGCCCGGTTCTGACGCGAATCAGTCAGTTTTTCATCACTGAATCACCCCGCATGAGGCGCAAGGATGGCGTGCATCGTTGCGATCGGACTCCAGGGCTTGTGATAAAGCGCCGTCCTCTCAAAGACGGCACGTTGCGGGTCAGCACCGGATTTCTGATGTATTTCGATGGCTTGAACGATGTGCGATTCACAAACCTCTTAACGAACTGTTGCAAACGGGTTTCGCGCGGAGGTTTTCCACACTGCCGATTGTGGTGATCTCTGTACAAACCCACAAGATTTGATCACATTGCAGATCAGGCGGTGGGGCAAGTCGGTTGGCCGTCCTTTGCACAGAGTTGGTACACATGGCGGCGAGCGGCGTTTACAAGGACGAAACGGTTTCGGGACTCGCTGAAGCACCTGAAAACAATGTCCGGATTGTTCAGGTCAGCGGTCTGGTCAAGTGGTTCGATGTGGGGCGCGGCTATGGCTTCATCATCCCCGACAACGGCATGCAGGACATTCTCCTCCACCTGAGCTGCCTGAAGCGCGATGGCTTCGAGGCACCGTTGGAAGGCGCCCGCGTCATCTGCGAAGCGGTGGAGCGCCAGAAGGGCTATCAGTGCCTCCGCGTGCTGATGGTCGACAGCTCGACGGCGATCAACCCTGTGGAACGCCGCCCGCGTACGCACACGACGGTCGCGCCATCCAGCCCGTGGACCCGCGCCAAGGTGAAGTGGTTCAACCGCGCACGCGGCTTTGGCTTCGTTTCCGAAGGAGACGGCATGCCCGACATCTTCATCCACATGGAAACGCTGCGGAAGACGGCGATTGCCGACCTCCAGCCCGATACCTGGATCTATGTCCGCTTTGGCGATGGCCCCAAGGGCAAGATGGCGGCGGAAGTGCGCACCTCACTCGAGGGCGGCCCGGCCCACACCAACTAGCCATCGTTCTGCAACAATTGACGGGGAAGAAGTCGGCCATGCGTCGATTGATCCTTGCTCTGTTCGCCCTTGTCCTCATTGCGTTACAGCCACATGGCGTCAACGCCGAGGAGGCGCTGCTCTCCAAGCTCGAGCCGCTGACGGTTGCCACCGAGGGCGATGCCACCATGTTCACGGTGGAAATCGCCGACACCGATGCCCTGCGCGCCCGTGGCCTGATGTTCCGCCAGCGCCTGCCGGAATACCGGGGGATGCTGTTCGACTTCGGTGCCCCCCGCAAGGTGTCGATGTGGATGAAGAACACTTACATCTCCCTCGACATGTTCTTCATCCGCGAGGACGGCACCATCGCCTATATCGCCGAGAATACCGTTCCGAAGTCATTGGATACCGTGGGGGTGAGCGAACCTGTGGTGGCGGTGCTGGAACTTAGCGGCGGTTCGGCCAAGCGCCTCGGCATCCGCACGGGCGATACGGTCTATCACCGGATGTTCAAGAACAAGGATTGAACGCCAGCCTTGCCCCCGAGGGGGATTCTCGGATAAGAGCGCCACATGTGAAGGCCACGTCGGGGTGTAGCGCAGTCTGGTAGCGCACCTGGTTTGGGACCAGGGGGTCGTCAGTTCGAATCTGACCTCCCCGACCAGCCTTCCGCCCGACCGGAGAGATTGCCATGCCCGTCCGCATCTTCAAGCCCGCCCGCAGCGCCATGCAGTCCGGCCAGGGAAAGACCGGCCAGTGGATTCTGGAGCATGAGGCGGCCCAACCCCGCACCGTTGATCCGCTGATGGGCTGGACCTCTTCGAACGACATGCGCCAGCAGGTGAAACTCACCTTCGAGACCAAGGAAGAGGCGATCGCTTACTGCGAGCGCGAGGGACTGGCCTACACTGTGTTGCCGGAAGCGCCGGCGGGCCGCGCCGTCAAGAAATCCTACTCCGACAATTTCAAGTTTGGCCGCTCGGTGAACTGGACGCACTGATATCATGAGTGAGCAGTCGTTCCGCCAGAAGCTCCGCTCCGAACTTGAGACGAAGCCGGAGGAACGCAAACTCGGATCCGGCTGGCTGAGCGGTACGCTGGCTTTCCTGTTGAGCGTTGGTGCGCTGTTCCTGGCGCTGTGCCGGGCATTCCCCGGCGTGTTCATCATGCCGGAACTCAGGCCCGCCTTCGACCATCCGTGGTTCAGTTTCGGGCTTATGGCCGTGATGGTGACGGGCTTCGCGCTGGCGCTGCTGAACCTCGCGCTGCGCCCGAACCGCATCCTGGGGCTTGCCGCCATCGGCATCACGCTTGTTGCGGGTTTCATCGCGCAGTTCGGCAGCATCGAGACGAGCCGCGAGGGCGTGTTCTTCGGCCTCGATTTCTTCGTGCTGAATGTGGTCTTGACCGGGTTGCTGTTCGTTCCCATCGAGCGCGCCTTTCCGCTGAAGCGCGAACAGCGCCTGTTCCGTACCGAATGGCGGGAAGACCTGTTCTATTATTTCGTCTCCTCCATGATGGTGCAGGTGCTGACCTTCCTTGCCATGGCGCCTGCCAATGCCATCAATGCGGCCAATGCCTGGGAAAGCTTCCGCGCCACGGTTTTCGGCCTGCCGTTGGTGGTGCAGGTCGTGCTGATCATGTTCTTCACTGATCTGGTGCAATACTGGCTGCACCGCGCGTTTCACCGCGTGCCTGCACTGTGGCGCTTCCATGCTGTCCATCACTCGGCCAAATCCATGGACTGGATCGCGGGTGCGCGCATGCATTTCCTCGAGGTGATCGTGCTGCGGGGGGTGACGGCGATCCCCATGTTCACGCTTGGCTTCAATCCGCTGGCGATCCAGATCTACCTGCTGATCGTCTATTTCTATTCGGCCTTCATCCACGCCAATGTGGGCTGGAACCTCAAATCCGTGGAGCCCTTTGTGGCAACGCCGCGCTTCCACCACTGGCACCATGGCGAGGAGCGGGAAGCCATCGACGTGAACTTCGCCATCCACTTCCCGCTGTTCGACCGGCTGTTCGGCACCCACCACATGCCGGAAGGCCGCTGGCCCCAATCGTACGGCATCAAGGGCCATCCGGTGCCTGTGGGGTATTGGAAGCAGTTCCTCTACCCATTCAGGCGATGATCGGCTAAACCCCTTTCCGCGCAAGACTCCGTAGCTCAGCTGGACTAGAGCAAGTGCCTTCTAAGCACTAGGTCGTTGGTTCGAATCCAACCGGGGTCGCCACTTCTTCCGCATTCGGTTTGGCCTCCTATACACATAAGACACACGCAGTTCCGAGGCTCTCGCAATCAAGGTGCATGATGATCGAATTTATTCAGTTGTTGTACTCCGTACCGCTGAGCATACTCTTCACCTTAATTGCAGCCGCCTTCCTCTGGAGACATTTCAAGAGCGTTATTCTTGATGGCATCAAGGCCGCAATCGAAGTCAAATTCCAAAAGGACTTGGAACGATTGCGCTCTGATCTCGAGAAAAGTGTGAAAGCTTTTGAAGCAACACTATCGAGTGCTGCTGCTAGAGAGGTAGCAAGGCGGGAAGGGCCTCTCATCGCAATGACAAGTAGGCACACGTCGATTGCAAATCGCAAATTAGATGCTCTGCAAAAACTTTGGGCTAGCGTGATTGAGTTTCGGCAATTGCTAATGACATCTCATTTCATGTCAGTCGTAGACTTTGAAAAAGCAATTGAAGAG
>JBKJQU010000450.1:0-2991 GCA_046594995.1 Aestuariivirga sp. | reverse complement strand
GAGGCGAATAATGTTTCGTTGAAGCCCTCTCCCGTAGCGGAATTCTGCTGTTGTCCGATGCGGCAGGAGGGGCAGAGGCTATCCTGTTAACGCCAATATCGCGTATATCGGTGAGCGCTGACGCGGCTTTACAAGCAGTGGAGCGTATTTTGTAAGCCGCCCTGACTCTGCCGTGACCCATCAGCCATGAGGTGCCTCACCAAAGATTGAAAGCCCGCAAGGCGCATGCCGCAGGCTTGGGAATTCAAAATCATGAAGCGGACAGGACGGCGCCCGTCTGTGCCAAACTCAGCCGCGCTTTGCGGGAGAGGCTTTCTTCGCGGCGGCGGCAGCGGGCTTCTTCTTTGCGGCGGGCGATGCGGGTTTGGGAGCGGCGACCTTCTTCAGAGCGCTCAGCTGTTCGGTAGTGGCGATTTCAAGGGCCTGACGCCAATGCGCCTCGGCGCGGCCTTCGGGCATCCCTTCGTCAATCCAGAGCTTGTGCGCGATGGCGCGAACGCGGTCTTCGGACGAAGCAAGCGGCTCTGCGGTCATGGAATCACCTCTTGTGAACGATTCCCATTACGCCAGGAATTTGTGCAATGCAACAATCTGTCTGCACTGCAGCAATTTTTGACCGGATTGTCGGAATTAAACTCAGACGCCGGGAATGCTGAGGCCCCATGCTACGATGGCGGCAAGAACGGCGGTCGAAACGATCTCGTAGGCAACATAGAGGCCACCGATCTTTATCAACTTCCTAGCCATCTGTTCCTCCGTGGGACGCCTGCAACCTGATTGAATCGATCAGTGCAGATGCCGTGCCAACAGGACGCAGAGACTAGCGGCTGAGTTCCACAAGCCGCAAGGTCATCTGGCTATCCGCCCTCGCCAAGCCGGCTGGAACCGAAAAGTGGTTCTCGCCTGGCACTTCCTTGTAATCGGATACGAGCCCAAGTCCTGTCCATGCGGCGGCAAGCGAGCGGGCCTGGCGGCGGAATTCGAAGCTTTCCTCCGCACCAACCCAGCTGTCGAAGGGCAGCTTGTGCGGAACGGGCCAGAACAATGGGCTGGTGATGGCGGCGCTGACCGCATCGAGCTTCAGGTCTTCATTGAAGGGCGTCGCCATCAGCGGGCGCATATCAAAAATGCCGCTGATTGAAAAACCAGAGTGAATGAGGTCGGCCGGTGCGCCAAAATGGGTCCAGCCGGTGGCCGCCATGCAGGCCGCAAGGTGACCGCCTGCGGAGTGTCCCAAAACGACCATCCGCCGGCTGTAAGTCTTCCACAGGAAGACGAAGCACTGCCGCAGTTCATCTATGATGCCGGAGACCGAGACTTCCGGGCAGAGCGTGTAGCTGGGCACCGCAACAGTCAACCCATGCGCGTTGGCGCCTGCAGCCATATGGCTGAAGACGGACTTGTCGAAACTCCGCCAGTAACCGCCATGGATGAAGACGACGATGGGTCCTTCAGCGCCACCCTTAGGATGAAATAAATCCAGCTTGTTGCGCGGCCGCGCGCCGTAGGCGATGTCGAGATCGCAGCGTGCACGCTTGCGGTAAGCTTTCGCGTCGGCGTGCCAGTCGATGATGATGCGGGGATGATCCGGCACCAGCTCACGGTTGTTGTATTCGGCGGCGATATCCATTCGATCTTCCTTACAGGAATGCGCGTGCCGCGGCACCATGGGCGGCGCGAAGCTGGGCGATGTCCACTCCGACTGGCATGCCATCGATGACCCGCCATTTGCCGGCGACCATCACGCGATCCGCCCGGTGAGCGCCGCAGAGGACGATCGCCGCGACGGGATCGCCAGCGCCCGAAAAACGCAGTTCATCGAGCGTGAACATGGCGAGATCGGCCTGGAGGCCCACGGCAATCTGGCCGATGTCGGAGCGGCCCAGGCAGCGGGCCGAGCCTTCAGTCGCCCAGCGCAGCGCGTCGAGGTGGGTGACGGAGGCATCGTAGGTAAGGCGGTTGATCATCAGGGCGTGGCGCACACTTTCCATCAGGTTGGACGCATCATTCGAAGCCGAACCATCGACCCCAAGCCCTACGGGCGAGCCTGCCGCCTCCAGTTCGCGCGTGCGGCACTGGCCAGAGGCCAACACCATGTTCGACGTGGGACAATGGCAAACCCCTACTCCGTGCTTGCCCAATCTTGCGATGTCGCCGTCCGAGAAGTGAATGCCGTGGGCCAGCCAGGTGCGGTCATTCAGCCAGCCCACTTCATCGAGATAATCCAGCGGGCTCATGCCGAACATCGATCTGCAGAAGGCATCCTCGTCCTGCGTTTCGGCAAGATGTGTGTGGAGGCGGCAATCATGCTTTTCGGCAAGCGCGCCGCACGCGCACATCAAGGATTTCGTGACCGTGAAAGGTGAACATGGTGCAAGCGCAACCTGGATCATCGCGCCTTCGCCGCGCTCATGATATTTGCCGATGACGCGCTCGCAATCGGCGAGGATCTCGTCCTCGTCCTGCACCACACTGTCGGGCGGCAGGCCGCCGTCCTTTTCGGACAGGTTCATCGAACCGCGCGTCACCATCATGCGGATGCCGAGCTTGCGGGCCTCGTCCGCCTGAATATCCATGGCATCATCGAGGTGCGCCGGGAACAGATAGTGGTGATCAGATGTCGTGGTGACGCCAGACATCAGCAGTTCGGTGAGCGCAAGCCTCGTTGCAATGCGCATCGATTCCGGTGTCAGGCGCGACCAGACAGGATAGAGCGCCTTCAGCCAGTCGAACAGTTTCTTGTTGATGGCCTGCGGGTGGGCGCGCGTGAGCGTCTGGTAAAAATGATGATGCGTATTGATAAGGCCCGGCAGTACAACATGGCGGGACGCGTCGAAGATTTCATCCACCGGCTGCGTTGGCGTGCCGCCCGCCGGCACAAGTTCTGTGATGATGTTGCTGCGCACAACGATTCCGCCCGAGGCATCGCCTGCGAGGCAGGCCAGTGGCGATTTCAGGAACAGGTTTGCCATGTTTTTTTCCTCGCAAACG
>JBKJQU010000396.1:0-3598 GCA_046594995.1 Aestuariivirga sp. | reverse complement strand
CGCATCTCGTCGAACTCAGACCGACCACAACCTGATGTGAAGCTAGACTTCTATAGGTGCTCCGATCTAAATGTATGACAATTCGGAGGACCCCATGACAGACAATAACAAGAAACCCTTGAAATACCGGTCGCAGAACTGGTTCGACAACCCGGCCAATGCCGACATGACGGCACTCTATCTCGAGCGTTACCTGAACTACGGCTTCACCCGTTCCGAGCTTCAGGGTCATAAACCCATTATCGGCATCGCGCAGACCGGCTCCGATCTCAGCCCTTGCAACCGGGCGCATGTCGATCTGGTGAAGCGCATCCGCGATGGCATCTACGAAGCCGGCGGCATCCCCATGGAATTTCCGGTTCACCCGATCCAGGAAACCGGCAAGCGCCCCACCGCCTCGCTCGACCGCAACCTGTCCTATCTGTCGATCGTCGAAGTGCTCTATGGCTATCCGCTGGATGGCGTGGTGCTGACGATCGGCTGCGACAAGACCACGCCCGCCTGTTTGATGGCGGCGGCGACCGTCGACATCCCGGCAATCTGCCTGTCATCGGGCCCCATGCTGAATGGCTGGTACAAGGGGCAGCGCACGGGCTCCGGCACCATCGTCTGGATGGCGCGCGAAAAGCTCGCGACCGGCGAACTGGACTACGAAGGCTTCATCGAACTCGTCGCCACGTCCGCACCGTCTACCGGCTTTTGCAACACCATGGGCACGGCCACGACCATGAACTCGCTCGCCGAAGCGCTCGGCATGTGCCTGCCCGGCAATGCCGCGATCCCCGCACCCTACCGCGAGCGCGGTCAAATGGCTTATGCCACCGGCCGCCGCATCGTCGACATGGTCGAAGAAGACCTGACGCCGTCGAAGATAATGACGCGGCAAGCCTTCGAGAACGCCGTTGCGGTGAACACCGCCATCGGCGGCTCCACCAATGCGCCCAATCACCTGAACGCGATTGCAGCACACTTGGGGATTGAGCTCACCGTCGCCGACTGGGAAAAGCACGGCTACGACCTGCCGCTGATCGTCAACCTTCAGCCCGCCGGCGAATACCTCGGCGAGGATTACCACCGTGCCGGCGGCGTTCCCGCCGTCGTCGCCGAACTGATCGGTGCCGGCAAGATTCATGAGGATTGCATCACGGCGAATGGCAAGACCATCGGCGAAAACTGCAAGGGCAAGTTCTCGTGGGACCGTACGGTCATCAAGGAATTCGGCGCGCCGATGAAGGAGCACGCGGGCTTCAAGCGCCTGACGGGCAATCTCTTCGACAACGCCATCATGAAGACCTCCGTCATCTCGGATGAATTCCGCCAGCGTTATCTGTCTCACCCCGGCGATCTCAACGCCTTCGAAGCCAAGGCCATCGTGTTCGACGGCCCGGAGGATTATCACGCCTCGATCGACGATCCGAAGCTGGGGATCGACGAGAACACCATCCTCTTCATTCGCGGCGTCGGTCCTCTGGGCTATCCCGGTGCGGCGGAAGTCGTCAACATGCGCGCGCCGACTTATCTTCTGGAAAAAAACATCCGCTCACTCCCCTGCGTGGGCGACGGCCGCCAGTCCGGCACCTCCGGCTCGCCCTCGATTCTCAATGCCTCGCCGGAAGCCGCAGCAGGTGGCGGCCTCGCCATTCTGAAGAACGGCGACATGGTGCGGATCGACTTGAACAAGGGCACCTGCGATCTCCTGATTTCGGATGCGGAGCTGAAGAGCCGCCACGCCGATCTTGAAAAAGCGGGCGGCTACAAGGTGCCGCCGAGCCAGACGCCATGGCAGGAAATCTTCAGGAAGGAAGTGGGCCAGCTCGACGGCGGCATGGTCTTGAAAGGCGCCACCAAGTTCCAGCGCATCGCCAAGACCATGGGCATCCCCCGCGACAATCACTGACAGGGTTTTCCCCATTTTCCCTTCTCCCGCCCGTGGCGGGAGAAGGTGGCGTGAAACGCCGGATGAGGGTGGCGCGAAGCGCAACTTCTGTAGGAACGCCAACATGCTCGAACTGAAATCCTCCGCACTCCGCGCCACATTCTCGACTCTCGGCGCGCGCCTCGTCTCCGTGTTCATGGATGGCGTAGACCTTGTCGCAGGCGGCGGCACGAATGAGCAATTTCTTGCGGGCGACTGGACAGCAGGCGCCGTCATCGGCCGCATCGCAGGCCGCATCACCAATGCCCGCTTCACGCTCGATGGCACCGAACACATGCTCGTCCCCAACATGGGCGGGCACCAGCTTCACGGCGGACCCGACAATTTCGGCAACCGCCACTGGAATGCTCAGTCCACGGACAATTCCGTCCGCTTCACCATCCACTCCCCCGATGGCGACCAGGGCTATCCCGGCGCCGTCGATGCCAGCGCTACCTATACGCTCGACGGCAACACGCTGTCCCTCGATCTCGAAGCCCGCACCACAAAGCCCACCGTCATCAACCTCACCAACCACGCCTACTGGAATCTCTCGGGCGGCACGCGCAATGCATTCGACCACGAGATGATGATCAACGCGGAAGCCTATCTGCCCCTCAACGGCCTGCTCCTGCCCTCCGGCGAAGTCCGCAAGGTGGAGGGCGCGTGTCAAGACTTCCGTACACGGAAGATCGTCGGCGAATTCTTCGACAATTGCTGGGTGCTGAACGGCCAGCGCGGAACCCTGCGTCACGGTCTCACGCTGCGCGATTCCGTCTCGGGCCGCCAGATGGATGTCTGGACCACCGAAGCCGGCATGCAGATGTACACGGCGTTTCACTGGAGCGAGGGCATGCCGGGCCGCAACGGTCCGCTCAAGCAATCCGCCGCCATCGCCATCGAACCGCAAAACTTCCCCGACGCGCCGAACCACGCAAATTTTCCGAGTGCAGCATTGCGCCCCTGGGAAACCTACCGCCACCGCATGGAATGGCGCTTCTCGAAGTAAGAGACCCTCATCCGACCTGTCGGCCACCTTCTCCCATACCCGGGTCAAGCCCGGGCACGGGCGAAGGCGCATGAGACGATCTGCCTTCGCCCGTGGCAAAGCCATGGGAGAAGGTCCCAACAGGGGGATGAGGGCCTCTTTCCACTCACAAGAAATTATACGGGTCAACATCCACCTGCAGCGCCAGCGAGCCCTTTGGCTTTACGTCCTTTAGCCACAGCCGCAGAAACCCCTGGATGTTTACCTCGCGCGTGGCCTTCACCAGGAAGCGCCAGCGGTGCCGCCCGCGCACGATGGAGATCGGCGCTGCAGCGGGGCCTAGAACGCTGACACCTTCGGCCAGCGGCGCGATCTGCCCGAGCGCGCGCGCAAATCGCTCTGTACCCGGACCATCTGCTCCCGAAATGATGATTGCCGCCAGCCGTCCATGGGGCGGCAGCCCTGCATTCTCTCGGATGATTTTCTCCTGGTCGAGATAGGAATCGCGGTCGCCCTTGCGCAAAGCCTGCATCAGCGGATGATCGGGTAGATAGGTCTGCACCAGTGCACGGCCCGGTTTTGCACCGCGCCCGGCGCGTCCCGCCACCTGCGCCATCAGCGCCCAGGTGCGCTCGCCCCCGCGCGGATCGCTCGATTCGAGTGCCAGATCGGCATCGACAACGCCCACCAGTGTC
>JBKJQU010000283.1:0-9374 GCA_046594995.1 Aestuariivirga sp. | reverse complement strand
GCGCGACATTGCCGAGGCCAAGGCCTGCCAGTATAAAGGCCGCCATGGCGACGTAAGGGTTTGGTACGAGGAGGGCGATCGCCGTGCCGCCCGCCGCGAGCCAGGCGCTGAGGGTGACCATGCGGACGGCGCCGACCTTCATGCGCAGCCAGTCGCCCGAGAGGCGGGCGACCGACATACCGCCCTGATAGAAGCCGAAAGCCAATGCGGCAAAGCTCGCATCGACGAGGAATTTCTCGCGCATCATGATCGCCGCCCAGTCGAGGATCGAGCCCTCGATCATGAGGGCCAGGAAGCAGAGCAGGCCCAGCCCGACCGTGGCCTTCGTGGGCCACGCGAAGTGCGAGCCCGACAGGCCCTTGTCGGCGCTCGACGGAAGATAGAAGCGCATGGCGACAGCCTGGATCGAGATGCAGAGGGCGGAGATGATGACGGCCTGCGTGGCCTCGCCATAGAGCTTCATCAGGCCTGCGCCGAGGAACGCGCCGATCATGCCGCCGATCGAAAAGCCGCCGTGCAGCATCGACATGGTGGGGAGCTTCAAGGCCTTTTCGACCGCGATGCCGTGGGCGTTCATCGACACATCCATGCTGCCGATGAACATGCCCATGACGAAACCCGCCATCACGAAGGTCAGAAGCGAGGGCGCGAAGATCGGGCCGAAAAAGGCGAGGCAGAAGGCAAAGCCAGTGAGCGCCATGAGCCTGGCGCTGCCGATACGGTTGATGAGCACACCAGCGGTCGGCATGGCGAAGACAGCGCCGCCCGCGAAGGCGAGAAGAGCGAGTCCGAAAACTGCGGGGCCGACTTCGAGCCGTTCCTTCGCCAGCGGAATGTGCGGCACCCAGGCGCCGACGAGGATGCCGTGCAACAGGAAGGTGGCACCCACGGCCCAGCGGGCCTGAGAGAGAGTGGCAGTTTGCATGATTTTCGCTTCGTTGTTCCGGGCCGTTCACTAGCTGATTGCGCAAGGGGCCGCCACACGGCATTCTGGCATGACTGATCCGAGGTTGGGGAACGGCGGACCGGGACAACAAGAAACGGAAAGAGCCGGGAGGATCCCCCATGTCCACAGAACAGAGCGCAGCGGTTGTGATGCGGCCGCCGCCTGTGAAGATCAACACCATCGGCTTTGCCGATGTGAAGGCCGCACTTGCCGACGGGTGGTGCGATTTCACCCGCGCTCCGCTGATCGGACTGTTCTTCGGCGGCATTTATGCGGCGGGCGGCATCGCCATCCTGCTGTTGCTCAACATCTGGCATCAGCCGTGGTGGATCATTCCCATCGCCGTCGGGTTTCCGCTGATCGGGCCCTTCGTGGCGGTAGGGCTTTACGAGGTGAGCCGCAGGCTGGCCTCGGGCGAGCCCCTGGCATGGGGCGAAATTCTTACCGTTATCGTAGAGCAGAGGAAGCGGCAGGTGTCGTGGATGGCCTTCGTCGTGCTGTTCATCTTCTGGATGTGGCTTTACGAAGTGCGCATGCTGCTGGCGATCTTCCTCGGCTTCAAGACGCCCTCGACGCTCGATGGATTTTTCAAGGTGGTGACGACGACGCCTGAAGGAATAGGCTTTCTGCTTGTCGGATCCGGCGTTGGCGCGGGGCTTGCCTTCGTGCTGTTCTGCACCACGGTGATCGCAACGCCGTTGCTTCTCGAACGCGAGATCGATCTCATCACGGCCATCATCTCAAGCTTCAAGGCCGTGTTCCAGAACCTGGTGCCGATGATCGGGTGGGGCATCATCGTAACGGTGCTGACAGTGCTGGCGCTGGCGCCGGTGTTCCTCGGTCTGCTCGTGGTGCTGCCGGTTCTGGGCCATGCCACCTGGCATCTCTACAAGCGGGTGATCGTGCCCGCGCCTCACTGAAACAGGAGTTCACACCATGGCCGACCGCCGCATTCTTTCACCGCGTTTCATCGGCCGCATGGTGGAGGCACCCATGCGGCTTACGGTTCCGGGCGACAAGGTGATCACGGCGGCGCCGGGGCCGGGCGATGAAACGGCGAGCGTTTCGACCATCCACCGTGCGCTGGCCGATGCGGTTTCGGAAACATTGTCTGGCGGCGACAGGCCGGTCGCGATCCTGGGCGACTGCTGCCAGGTGATCGGGGTGATGGCGGGGCTGGCAAGGCAAGGCCTTCATCCGCATCTCGTGTGGATCGACAGCCACGGCGACTTCAACACATGGGAGACGACGCCATCGGGATTCCTCGGCGGCATGCCGCTGGCGATGCTGACGGGGCGCGGAGACCAGCGGATGATGGAGGCGGTGGGGCTTTCGCCCATCGCCGATGACCGCGTGACATTGAGCGATGCCCGCGACCTCGACCCCGGCGAGCGCGAACTGGTGAAGGCATCCGGTATCCGCCATGTGGAGACGATGGCGGCACTGCTGCAATCGCTGCCCGACGGGCCGATCTACCTGCACTTCGACACCGACATCATCGATGCAATGGAAGCGCCCGCCTTTCTCTATGCGGTAAAGGGCGGGCCGACGGCGGAGAACATGCGGGCGGCAATTTCCGCCATCGAGGCGACAGGCCGCGTGATCGCATTTTCCGCGACCGCCGCATGGGATGCCTCGCGCGATGCTGACCGTGCAACGGAAGCCGCAGTGCGCATTGCGATCTCGCCGATGCTTCAGGACTGACCGTCGCAGGGACATATGCCGCGCAGGGATGGAGCGATGTGAAGCAGGGGTAGGACCTGCTGCCTAGGAGCACATTCCGCAGTTGCTTGAATAGCTTCTATCACATTGAAGTTAAACAAGAAAAATACTCTCCATCTTAATCCGCCGTTCAGCGGGAAAGGATAGTGATCGCTTGAAGGAAGCGATCACAAGCGGGAGCCAAGATGCTGAATTACAGACGGAACGAAAATGAAAGCCGGGCGGGCCAGCAGAGCCCGGCCGGTCACAACCCTGCGGCCGGTGGCGACGTGCTCGCCGCCGAGAACCGGATGCTGCATGCCGTCATTGATCATTTTCCGGGCGGTATCCTGCTCTATGACGAAAATCTCAGGCTGGTGATCTGCAACGAGAAGCAGAAGGAGATTCTGCAATATCCGCCGGCGCTGTTCGAGTTCGGGATGCCGACACTAGAACAGATCTTCCGCTTCAATGCCGTTCGCGGCGAATATGGGCCCGGAGACATCGAGACGCATGTGAAGGAGCGGATGCGGCTGGCCGCACTGCGCGAGTCGCACATGTTCGAGCGCACCAGGCCCAATGGCACGATGCTGCAGATACGCGGCGTGCCGCTGCCGGGCGGAGGTTTTCTCACCACATATCTCGACGTGACGCATGAAAAGCAGCAGCCTGAAGCCCGCAATCCGAATTACGATCCCCTGACCGACCTGCCGGTGTGGAGCCTGTTCGTCGACCGGTTCGAACAGGTGATGGCGCGTGTGCGCCGGGGGCAGATTGCCGCCATTCATTATGCCGATCTCGACCGCTACAAGAAAGTGCGGGAACAGCTGGGGGTTCGCGTCGCGGATGCACTGCTGAAGGGCGTGGCGCTGCGCCTGCGCAACACGGCACGCGCCACGGATACAGTGACCAAGCTGGGGGAGGACGAGTTCGTGGTCCTGCAATCCGAAGTGGACCGGCCATCGAGGGTGGCGCAGCTTTCAAACCGTATCGTGGAGGCGATCCGCCAACCCTTCGAGATCCAGACCTACCGGATTTCGGTTGGCGCCAGCATCGGGGTGGCACTGATCCCGCGCGACGGGACAGCTGTGGAGGAGCTGATCGCGGTTGCGAAACAGCATCTTGAGCGCTCGCGCTCGGAAGTGGATGAAAGTATCGGCGAGACGGAGCTTTTCAGGGTTTAGCCAATCTTAAGCCGGGTTTGCCATCGTTGCCCCGGAATTCCGGAGGACGATGGATTGAGCATGGAGTTGCAGGTGGCGCGGAAAAGCGCGGCACAGGGCCGGTTCTGGCCCCTGCTGCGCCTGAGTTTCGGCGCGCATGGCCTGCTGCTTGGGCTTGCCCTTGCCTATCTCGCCGCATTCCTGGTGATCGACTCGAATACGCCCCGCGCCAGTGCCAGGGACGGCGCGGAGGTGATGCTGGGCATCTTGCTGATTTCGGTTCCGGCGGTGTTCTTCGCGCTGCTGATCTTCAAGTTCGTGGAGATGGCCATCTACGAAAATCCCGAGCGGCCGGTGAGGACGCTGTGGCGGAATTTCAGGGCGGTGATGGGAGACCGCGAACGCATGGCGGCGGGGCTTCCCGTTTTCGTGGCGCTCGTGATCTTCATGTACGTGTTCACGATGGTGAAATCCTATATCACCGTGCTGGTGCCTTTTGGCTGGGACGTGACCTTCGACCAATGGGACCGCGCGCTGCACTTCGGCTATCGCCCATGGGAGATTCTGCAGCCCGTCTTCGGCTATCTGCCCATCACCTTCCTCGTGAACCTGAACTACAATATGTGGTTCGTGGTGATGAATGTGTTCTGGGCCTACTACGCCTTCATCGCGCGGCCCGGCGAGGAGCGCACGCGCTTCTTCATGTCCTACATGATGATCTGGATCATTGGCGGCGGCGTTCTGGCTGTTGTCTTCTCGTCCGCGGGGCCGTGCTATTTCACGCGCATCGGACTTTCGCCGGACCCCTACGCGCCGCTGATGGACTATCTTCACGGCGCCAATGAATACCTGCCGGTCTGGGCGCTCAATGCGCAGGACATGCTGTGGGAACTTCAGGCGGAGGGCTCGGCCTTCGGCGGAATTTCCGCCATGCCCTCGATGCACAATGCAACCGCTTTGCTCTTTGTACTGACGAGTGCGGGGCGACCTTCGTGGGTGCGGCGCGGGCTGATGGTCCACGCGGCGCTGATCTTCCTCGGTTCCATCCATCTCGGCTGGCACTACGCGGTCGATGGCTATCTCGCCTTTGCTCTGGCTTACGCCGTGTGGCGGGCGATGGAGCCCGTGGCGCGCTGGTGGGAGCGGAGTGCCGCTGCACAGAACTACAAGACAACATTGCGCGTGGGAGGCTGAGGCCGTGGCCTACATCGAGAGCGTCAGCACGCGACCACGCGCGATGCAGGTTTTGTCGCTCTTCGCGCAGAGCTTCCGGGCGCAGTGGTTCTTCTTCATCGTTCCGGTGGTCTATCTCTTCACCAACTGGCTGATGCTGTCGAGGATCGAAGGCTATCGCGAGGCACCGGTGCTGGCAGTGCTGATGGGGCTCCTGAGCTTCACGGTTCCCGTCGGCATCATCGTGATGATGCTGCTGCGGCTCGTCTGGTATGGGCTGGTGCTAAAGCCCGAGAGCCCGCTGAAGGCACTGGGCGCGGACCTCGCATCGCTCGTCATGCGCCCGGTACTGATCATCAATGCGCTGCCGGTGTTCACCGCCATGGTGTTCTTCAACAAGGCGATGATCGAGCTGAAACCGGCGATCCCCGCGATCATGCCTTTCGCGTGGGACATCGCCTTCATGCAGTGGGACCGCGCCTTGCATTTCGGCATGGACCCCTGGGCGCTGTTGCAGCCGCTGCTGGGCTTTGCCTATGTGACCTTCGCCATCAACATGGCTTATAATTTCTGGTTCGTGGCGCTGTTCGGCGCATGGTTCTGGTTCGGCTTCCAGAACAACGCGACTGAACTGCGCGCAAGATTCTTCCTGTCCTACATGCTGGCATGGTGGATCGGCGGCGGGTTGCTGGCGGTGATGTTCTCATCCGCGGGGCCTGTCTATTTCGACGAGCTGGGGCTTTCACCCGATCCGTATACGGAGCTGTTTTCATATCTCAACGCCGCCGACAAGGTCATTCCATTGTGGTTCCTCGATACGCAGCAAATGCTGTGGGATGGCTATACCGGCAAGATCCCGGCGTTGGGCATTTCAGCGATGCCTTCGATGCACAATGCATCCGCCGTACTGTTCGCACTGGCTTTCCGGCATGTGTCCAAGGGGTTGGGCTGGTTCTTCGGTGTCTGCGCGGTCGTGATCCTCGTGGGCTCGGTGCACCTCGGCTGGCATTACGCGGTCGATGGCTATGCGGGGATCGCGATCGCAGGCTTCAGCTGGTGGCTGGCGGGCCTGATGGCGCGATGGTTCACCACGAGGCCGTTGGCGCAGCGCTACAACGAAGGTCTGGCTTCGCTTTGACGCACGATTGAGGTGGGGTAGAAGGCATCCAAATCTCCAAGGGTGCCTGCCATGTCCGTCTACGATCACGATCTCGACAAGAACCCCGCCAATTACCAGCCGCTGACACCGCTTTCGTTTCTGGCACGGTCTGCTGCCGTCTATCCGGAACAGGTGGCGATCATTCATGGCCGGCAGCGGGTGACCTATGCGCAATTCTATGCGCGCTGCCGACAATTGGCCTCATCGTTTGTGAAGGCGGGGATCAAGAAGGGTGACACGGTTTCAGTACTGCTCGCCAATACGCCCGCGATGCTCGAGTGCCACTATGGCGTGCCGATGACGCAGGGTGTTTTGAACACGCTGAATACCAGGCTCGATGCCGTGACAATTTCTTTCTCGCTTCAGCATGCCGAGGCGAAGATCCTGATCGTCGACAAGGAATTCTCAAAGCTCGCGAAGGAATCCCTGGCGCTGATGCAAGGGCCGCATCCGATCGTGATCGATTATGTGGACCCGGAATATGCGGTCGATGGCGAGCGTGTGGGTTCCATCGACTATGAGCAGTTCCTCGGCAGTGGCGACGCCGCATTCCAGTGGCTGTGGCCCGGCGACGAGTGGGATGCGATCTCGCTCAACTATACATCCGGCACCACGGGGAACCCCAAGGGCGTGGTCTATCACCATCGCGGCGCCTATCTTCTGGGGCAGGGCAATGTGCTAACAGGCGGCATGCCGAAGCATGCGGTCTATCTCTGGACGCTGCCGATGTTTCATTGCAACGGCTGGTGCTTTCCATGGTCGCTTTCCGTCATCGGCGGCACGCATGTGACGTTGCGCTGGGTGCGCTCGAAGATGATCTGGGAAGCTTTGGCCGAACACCGGGTGACGCATCTTTGCGGGGCGCCCATCGTGATGTCGACGATCCTCAATGCGCCGCAGGAAGAAAAGCGGGCACTTCCCCAGAAAGTGGAGTTCTTCACCGCCGCCGCACCGCCACCCGAAGCCGTGCTGGCGGCGATGGCCGAGCAGGGTTTCAACGTGACGCATCTCTATGGCCTCACCGAAACCTATGGCCCTGCCGTGGTGAATGACTGGAAGTCCGACTGGGACCTGCTCGCGGGGCCTGAGCGCGCCACAAAGAAGGCACGGCAGGGGGTGCGCTATCACGCACTCGAAGACCTGACCGTGATGGACCCCGACACGATGCAGACGGTGCCCACCGATGGCGAGACCATGGGCGAGGTGATGTTCCGCGGCAATATCGTAATGAAGGGATATCTGAAAAACCCGAAGGCGAGCGGGGATGCCTTCAGGGGCGGGTGGTTCCATTCGGGCGACCTCGGTGTGCTGCACGCGGATGGCTATATCCAGCTCAAGGACCGCTCGAAGGACATCATCATTTCTGGCGGCGAGAACATCTCATCGATTGAGGTGGAGGACGTGCTCTACAAGCACCCGGCCATTCAGGCTGCCGCCGTGGTGGCAAAGCCCGACGAGAAATGGGGCGAGACGCCCTGCGCCTTCGTGGAGTTGAAGCCGGGGAAATCCGCGACTCCGGAAGACATCATCGAATGGTGCCGGCAGGGCATGGCGCGCTACAAGGTGCCGCGGCATGTGGTGTTCGTGGAACTGCCCAAGACATCGACAGGCAAGATCCAGAAGTACAAGCTGAGGGATTTGGCGAAGGGGATTTGACCATGATCCGGCATACGGTCGTTTTCCGCCTGAAGCATGAAGCCGGGTCGGCGGCGGAGGCTGACTTTCTTAGCGCCGCAAAGGGTCTGGCGGATATTCCCGGCGTCGAGGCTTTCGAGCAGTTGCGGCAGGTGAGCCCGAAGAATGACTTCACCTTCAGCTTCTCGATGGAGTTCACGGATCAGGCGGCATACGCAAGCTACAATGATCATCCTGCGCATGTGGCCTTCGTGAAGGACCGCTGGATTCCGGAAATCGCGGCCTTCATGGAGATCGACTATGTGCCGCTTTCCTGATTCACACGGAGCTTGGCGATGAGCGGCAAGGAGTTCGAAAAGATCGTCATTCATTACAGCGAGATCGAGGACAATGCGAAGTGGTCCTATCCGGGGTCGGATGAGAGTTTCGCGCATGGGGCCGCGTTTTCCAATCACTTCAACCTCATGCGGCTTGGCGTTCATCACGAGCGCCTGCCGCCCGGGCGGCGCACATCCTGGCCGCATGCGGAAGCCGATGAAGAAGAATTCGTCTATGTGATCGAGGGCGCGCCTGATCTCTGGGTCGATGGCAATATCCGGCGGCTGAAGCCCGGTGACGGGGTGGGCTTTCCAGCGGGCACTGGAGTAGCGCATGTGTTCATCAACAACACGGATAGCGATGTACGGTTGCTGGTGGTGGGCGAAGCCTCGCGGCAGCGAAGCCGCATCGATTATCCGCTGCACCCGAAACGCAACGCCGAGATCGGCGAGCGGCACTGGAAGGACAAGCCGCCGCGCGAGATGGGGCCACACGACGGACTGCCGGACAAGCCGCGCTGATGGGGAAGCTTGCGGCCGTCACCTATATCGTTCGCGATTATGACGAGGCGATTTCGTGGTTCACGGAATGCCTCGGCTTTGCGCTGGTCGAGGATTTTGCGTTGGGCGGGGACAAGCGCTGGGTGCTGGTGGAGGCGATGGATGGAGGTTCGCGCCTGCTGCTGGCGAAGGCGGACGGGCCGGAGCAGGAGGCAGCAATCGGCAAGACCGCTGGCGGGCGCGTGGCTTTCTTTCTGTATACGGATGATTTCGCGCGCGACCATGCCGCGATGGAGGCGAAGGGCGTGAGATTTCGCGAAAGCCCGCGCAATGAAGCCTATGGCACCGTTGCGGTGTTTGAGGATCTTTATGGGAATGGCTGGGATCTGATCGAGCCGAAATGAAGGGAAGGGGCCCTCATCCCCCTATCGGGACCTTCTCCCACGCAAGCGCGGGAGAAGGCACTCGCGGTTATATCTTCCACAACTCAAAGACAGGATGAAGATGGTCGGTTCTTGCGCCTTCTCCCGTCGAAGATGGGAGAAGGTGGCCGACAGGCCGGATGAGGGCTCTTCTTACGGCACCACGGACTTGAACGCATCCGCCCTTGTTTGCGCCTCGACCTTCTGTGCATCCGAAAGCTTGTTCAACACGGTGTCGAGTTCGGCGTCATTGCGGCCCTGGCGGCTGGCAAGGATGTTCCATTTCATCGCTTCGACCGGATCGGCCTCGACGCCTTTTCCGAAGGCGTAGAGCCTTGCCATGCGGTTCTGCGCGAT
>JBKJQU010000172.1:0-2803 GCA_046594995.1 Aestuariivirga sp. | reverse complement strand
ATTGGCGCCGATGCCGCCGTCCATATCCTGCCGCAGCTTGCACGCTTCCGGCTGAAGCATCCGCGCCTCGCGGTTCGGCTGGTGACGGGAAACTCTACCGGGCTGCTGAAACGGCTGGAGGACTTCTCGATCGACATTGCGGTAACGGCGGAACGTCCCTCGAGCACGGCATTTCTGGCGCGGCAATTGCGCAGTGACAGGCTGGTGGCGGTGGTGCAACGATCGTCGCGGCTCTCGAAACTTCGCCAGATCGGCTTTGAGCAACTGGTCAAGCTTCCCCTCATCCTTCGCGAAGACGGCTCGATGACCCGGAAGCTGCTGCTGGAAGAGGCCGCGCGGCGCGGCCTGCGCCTGCAGGACACGATCGAGATCGAAAGCCGCGAGGCAGCACGCGAAGCGGCGGCGCAAGGATTGGGGATCGCCATCATGTCGGAAGGCGAGTTGGTGCCGGATGGCAGGCTTGCGACACTGGAAGTGCCGGATTGGGAAACGCTGATGGAGGAATGGATGATGTGCCTGAAATCCCGCGCTGGGCTCCACGTCATCCGATCCTTCTTCACCATGGACGAAGAGAAGGCTAAGAACACGTCATGAGTTTCCGCGCCGCCTGCGTTCAATATTCAGCCACGCCAGATGTGATGCATGACATCGGCAATCTCTCACGCCTCGTACGCGAGGCTGCGGCCGCCGGCGGGCAGTTCATAGGCCTGCCCGAATATTGCGCCGGACTCGATTCGCGCGCGGGCCGTCTCTATCCCGTGGCACCACCTGAGGATGAGCATCCCGTTCTGCCGGCGATGACCGCGCTGGCCCGCGAGCTTTCGATCTGGCTGCTGATAGGCTCCATCGGCGTGAAGGCAGCCGATGGCCGCATTAACAACCGCAGCTTCATGATAACGCCCGACGGCATGATCGTTGCGCGCTATGACAAGATCCATCTCTTCGATGTCGATCTGGGCGAAGGCAATGTCTATCGCGAATCGGCCACCATCGCGCCGGGCGAAAAGGCCGTGATCGCGCCGATGATCGAAGGATCGGTCGGTCTCTCGATCTGCTACGATATCCGTTTCCCGCAACTCTATCGCGCCTATGCGCAGGCCGGAGCGGAGATGCTGGCGGTGCCCGCCGCCTTCACCAAGGTCACGGGCGGAGCGCACTGGCACGTGCTGCAGCGCGCGCGCGCGATTGAGAACGGCGCCTACGTGATCGCACCTGCACAACACGGAACACTCAGCGGCGGTGGCCAGTGCTATGGCCATTCGCTGATCGTTGATCCCTGGGGCCGCGTTCTGGCGGATGCAGGCGATGGCGAAGGCTTCATCGTGGCGGAAATCGACTTGGCCCAGGTGGCCGAAACGCGCCGCCGAATTCCCGCGTTGAAACACGACAGGCCCTTCGCACCATCTCGCTTGCTTGCCTGAGACAGAACACCGATAATCAGATCCGCACTACAAGGGGAGCACGCGATGTTCGGCTACAGCCTACTCGGCATCATTGTCCTGATCGGCGGTTATCTGGTCTGGGCCTATAACAAGCTGGTCAGCAACAAGAACTTCGTGGAGGAGGGCTGGAGCGGCATCGACGTGCAGCTGAAGCGCCGCGCCGACCTGATTCCCAACCTGATCGAAACCGTGAAGGGCTACGCCTCACACGAGGACAAGCTGTTTCGCGATATTGCGGAGCTTCGCGCAAAATCGATCTCGGGCGGCACGGTGGGCGAGCAATCCGCCGTCGGTCAGGCGATGAGCGCCGCACTGGGCAAGCTCTTCGCGGTGGCGGAAGCCTATCCGGAACTCAAGGCCGATGCGAATTTCCGCGACCTGCAGGACAAGCTTTCCGGTATCGAGGATGAAATCCAGATGTCGCGCCGCTACTACAATGGCGCGGTGCGGAACCTCAACACCATGATCGAGAGCTTCCCGACAAACTTCGTCGCCAACCAGTTCCAGTTCCGGAAAGCCGAGTTCTTCGAGATCGGCGATCCGGCTGCGCGCGAAGTGCCGAAGGTGGAATTCAAGTCATAGCCTGCCATGCGCGCTCTTGTCCTCATCATCGGACTGCTGTTCGCACTCCTGTCACCGGCGATTGCCGAGGAGCGCGTCACCAGTTTCGTGAGCGATGTCACCGTCAACACGGATGCCTCGCTGACCGTCCTTGAGACGATCGACGTCTTCGGCGAAGACCGCGAAATCCGCCGCGGCATCCTGCGTGATTTCCCCACGACCTACCCTGACCGCAATGGAGCGCGCGTCGTGGTCGGCTTCGAAGTGATCGAGGTCCGGCGCAACGGCAATCGCGAACCCTTTGCAATCGAGTCGATCAGCAACGGCATGCGCATCAGGATTGGTGACAAGGACGTGTTGCTGGGCGTTGGTCCGCAGCGCTACCAGATTACCTACCGCACCACGAGGCAGCTCGGCTTTTTCGAAGACTATGACGAACTCAATTGGAACGTCACCGGAAATGGCTGGACTTTTCCCATCGAACAGGCCCGCACCATCATCCGCCTGCCAGTAGGCGCGCGGATCAAGCAGCATGACCTCTATACGGGTTACTTCGGTGACAAGGGCAAGGATGCAAGGGTCAACGCCGCATCGGAAAATTTATACGACGCCGAAACAACCCGCCGCTTGAACCCCGGAGAGGGTTTGACAGTGGCGGTTGCCTGGCAGAAGGGCATTATCGCGGCCCCGACCGACGGCGAGAAATGGAGCTGGTGGCTCTCCGACAATGCCGGCGTGATGGCGCTGGTCCTGAGCCTGATGGCTTCGGCGGGCTTCTATTATTATGCGTGGAACCGCGT
>JBKJQU010000167.1:0-4555 GCA_046594995.1 Aestuariivirga sp. | reverse complement strand
GGTGGCCGGGCTTTTACTTGGCCACGCCGTGATCCTGGGCGGGCTGCCATTGTGGGTGCGCAATGCCTTCACCACGTTCTCGGGCGTTGCATCGAACTTCGCAGGCGTTCCTCTGGCCTTTGCATTCATTGCCACGCTGGGACGGTTGGGCCTGGTGACCGTGCTGCTACGTGATCTGTTCGGTATCAACATCTATGCGGCCGGGTTCAATCTGTTCTCATTTTTCGGAGTGTCGCTGGTTTACCTGTATTTTCAATTGCCGCTGATGTTCCTGATCATCGCTCCCGCACTGGACGGGTTGAAAGCTGAATGGCGCGAGGCCGCGGAGATATTGGGGGCAAGCCGCCGGCAGTATTGGCAGATGGTTGGCCTGCCTGTGCTGACGCCGACGATCCTCGGCTGTTTCCTCCTGCTGTTCGCCAATGCCTTCGGTACGCTGGCAACGGTATATGCGCTGATGGGATCCGGGTTCGATGTGGTGCCGATCGTGCTGTTCCAGCAAATCCGCGGCAATGTGCTGTATAATCCCAACCTTGGCTATGCGCTGGCGCTTGGCATGGTCGTCATCATGGGCGTGTCGAACATCCTCTATCTGGTGCTGCGCAACCGCGCCGAGCGGTGGCAGAAATGAAAAAGCCATACTCTGTCGGT
This sequence comes from Aestuariivirga sp., assembly GCA_046594995.1. Lineage (GTDB taxonomy): Bacteria > Pseudomonadota > Alphaproteobacteria > Rhizobiales > Aestuariivirgaceae > Aestuariivirga. The sequence continues at coordinate 3,904 of JBKJQU010000167.1, read as the reverse complement.
GCCGCACTGACGGCCTTGTTTGCGGCATCGTCCTTCATCGTGCCGCTGATCGCAACTTTCTACTTTTCTCTCAAGATGATCCGCGGCGAGCTGGGATTTGCCGCCTATGCGTCCGTCATCAACAGTGCCGAATTCCTGGCCACGATCAGCTATTCGACAGTCGCCTCGCTGATTGCCATCGTAGTTGGAGCGGTGATCATCGTGCCCACGGCTTATTGGGTCCGGCTCAAAATGCCACGCCTGCGGCCCATCGTGGAATTCATCAGTCTTCTGCCGTTGATTGTGCCGCCTGTCGTCCTGGTGTTTGGCTACATCCGCCTGTTCGGATCGAGTTCCTACCTGCCGCTGACAAATAGCACTGTCGGAACCGATATCCTGCTCGTGATGGGTTATGTCGTGCTGTCGATGCCTTACATGTTTCGTGCCGTGGACAACGGCATGGCGGCAATCGACATTGCCACCTTGACCGAAGCTGCAGAAAGCCTTGGCGCGTCGCGGTTGCGCACCATCACCATGGTGATATTCCCGAATGTGCGGGCTGCGATCGTTGCGGGAGCGTTTCTCACATTCTCGATCTCGCTGGGCGAATTCGTGCTGGCCAGTCTGCTGAACCGCCCGGCGTTTGGACCCTATCTGGTGCAATTGGGCCAAGACCGTGCCTATGAACCTGCCGCCTTGGCTGTGATGTCCTTCGCTTTCACCTGGGGCTGCATGGTGCTGATGCAGATGTTTGCCACAAGGAAGCCAGGCCAACGCTGGTTGCCGCGCCTGCCGTTGCACTACGCCAAAAGGACCTGACCATGAGCTTTCTTTCGATCAATAATGCCGTCAAGACGTTCGGCGAGAACACGGTCATTCAGGGCTTCGAACTTGCTGTCGAGAAAGGCGAGTTTGTAACGTTCCTCGGGCCGTCTGGCTGTGGGAAGACAACCGTGTTGAGGATGATCGCCGGGTTCGAGCGTCCGACTTCGGGCACGATCAGGATTGCCGGGCGCGATGTCACCGGCCTCGCCCCCAACAAGCGGCGTATCGGCATGGTGTTTCAGGCCTATGCGCTGTTTCCAAACATGAACGTGTTCGGCAATATTGCTTTCGGGCTGAAGATCGCCGGAATGACGAGTTCCGAAATCGAGGCGCGCGTGCACGAGATGCTGAGCCTGATCGGGCTGACACATCTGGCAGAACGCTATCCCTATGAAATGTCGGGCGGTCAACAGCAACGTGTGGCGCTTGCCCGGGCGCTGGCGCCTGAACCGCAGGTCCTGCTGCTCGACGAACCACTATCGGCGCTGGATGCGAAGATACGCGTTTCGCTGCGCGAGGAAATTCGAGCCATTCAGCGCCAGCTTGGCATCACGACCGTATTCGTCACGCATGATCAGGAAGAAGCGATGTCGATGTCGGACCGCATCGTGGTGATGAACGGTGGAAGGTCCGACCAGGTCGGAACGCCTTCTGAAATCTACAACCGTCCCAAAACGCGTTTCGTCGCAGGCTTCGTGGGCACTCTGAACGTGCTGAGGGCGCAGGTCGACAGGCCATCCGCTCAAACAGTGAGAATCGGCGGCACGACAGTGCAGCTCACGCAGCCTGTGACGACAGCCGATGCACAGGGTAACCTGTCGCTGGCCCTGAGACCCGAGGCCTTGTCTCTGACCCCGTCGGAGACGCGTGATGTAACCTTCGAAGGGCTTGTGAAAAGTGTTAACTTCATGGGTTCTGTCATTCGCATCCGGATGCAGGTCGGCGATGAGCAGATTTCGTTCGACATGTTCAACAGCGCCAATCTCGTGCCGCCGTCAGTCGGACAGACGGCGTCGGCGCATATTGCGAGTGGCGAGATCTTTGAGTTGTCGGCTTGACAAAGAAAATCAGATCTCAAGCGGAGAGCGACTGCGCGGAAGCCTCGTGCCGCTTGACGAGTTCGTCAAGCGAGCTGTGGACGGTGAGCGTGCAGGCCAGCGAGAGCGGTAGAAGCTCCGGCCTTGCGATCCGGCGTTCAGTCATCATCCAATGTAAACTAATATGCGGGGTCAGAACTTCTCCACGGCCCAGAACAGTGTTTCGCCATTCGAGTCGTTCACACCGTCGTTGTCGGTTACCGCGAAACCCTGGCCTCTCGCGTCAATCGTAAAGCCTTCAATCTTTTCCAGCGCGTAGCCGCCGGTCGTGAGGAGGTCGGGGAGAAGGTCACGCACCAGCTCCTTTTTCACGATCGGCAAGGTCTCGCCGAACTTGGCTGGAACCATGTCGGCCTTTGGGATCCGGTAGAGTTTCTTGATGGCAGCGGCGCCGCCGATCTGATTGTCGCGCTCGATGACGTAGAAGAAATCTCCATGGGAGGTGATTTCGGAAAGGCCCACCCAGCCTTTTTCGCCCTTGCCGAGCGGATAGCGCACAGCGCCCCATTCCTTTGACTTGGGATTGTAGGAGACGAGCTTTGCCGTGCCCTTTTCGTCGTCCGCCCACTCGCGCTGGACGGCCATCCACAAGACCGTGTCGTCGCCCGAACCGGTGATCGTGATGCCTTCAAAGCCGAAGCGCGTAGCGCCGCGAAGCAGTTCGTCAGGCAAACCGATCGATTGGTCGATCCCGCCCTTGTCGTTGGCATGGAGGATGCCGTGCGGCGTCATGGTATCGCCGCGGCCCTCGGAGGCCAGCCAGAATCCACCCTTCCCATCGGCCGCGATGCCTTCAAGGTCGAGAAGCTGGGCGGGGTCGCCGTTCCGCGTCACGTGCAATGCCGAGGTGATCATGGCCGGCGTCTTCGTCGCGTCGATCGAGAAGATCGTCGGCTGCGCAGAATAAAAGGAGTCGTTGACGGCATAAAGCATGCCGGGTTTTTCCAGGTCGGCGGTGAGGCCGGAAAGCGCGCCCCAGCCGATCGGCAGGCCCTTGTCATCCTTGACCGACATGATCGAGGGATAGGCCGGCGTTCCTTCCGCCAACTCATAAAGCGTCACATGCGAGCGAACACCGCCATCCTCGACGAGATCAACCTCGTTGGCGACCGCGATGAGATTGCGATCCGGGATTGCGATAATGCCTTCGGGGCTAAGGCCCGAGGGCAGGAGTTGCTTGAACTCGGGAGCAGCGCCCGTGTCCTTGTAGACGGCGACGGTGGACGAACGTTCGGACAGAATGAAGATATACGTCGCATCGCCGAAGGCCTTGGCTTCCGCACCTTCGGGCTCGCTGCCCTTGGTGTTGCGGCGGTCGGGGTAGTGACCGTGAAGCGCGATCCGGTGTTCGAGGTCGGAGCCAATCTCTGACAGCACTTCACCCTGCTTGCTGAAGATGGTGAAGCCGCGCGCACCGCCCTTGTAATCGCCTTCATTGGCGACGACGATCCTGTCGGCATCAAGCCACTGCACGGTGTCGGGCTCGCGGAGCTGGCCCTTCTTTTCGCCGGTGAACTTCAGTGCGCCATCGCGCTTGATATCAATGCTGGTGAGGTCGACGGCGCCTGCGCTGAAGTGGTTGATGACCTTGCCATCCGCGCCGAGAATCACGATGTGATTATTCTCCTGCATCGTGAGGGCAATTTCATTGTTGGCGTTGATGTCGACATATTCCGGTTCGGGATCATCGCCCGCGACCTCAGCCAGGCCCGTTACGCCGGCCGTGATCTTCGTGGTGCAGTCGGGGGTACCGTCCTTCAGCGCGAAGATCTGGACATTGCCGGCAGGCAATTGCGGGATCTCGCCGTCGTTCAAATCCTCGTCGCGTTCATTCTCGATTGCGACGGCGGCAAGCGTGCCGTCCGGCGACACGGCAACCGAGTCCGGCTGACCGCCGAGATCACAGCTTGCGACAATGGTCTTGCCCGTGGCGTCAACGGCCAGAAGCGTGCCGGATGGTTCGGTCTTGCTCTTCGATGTGTTGACCGCGACAAGGATCATCC
>JBKJQU010000439.1:0-23084 GCA_046594995.1 Aestuariivirga sp. | reverse complement strand
GCCCGCATGCAGCTAGGCGAAGGCATCGAGAAGAAGGAAGACGATTTCGCCGCCGAAGTCGCCAAGGCCGCAAGCGGCGGCTGATCTTCTACGATACTGAAATCGAAAAAGGCCCCTCAAATGGGGCCTTTTTGCTGAGGCGAGGCACTGGAGGAGAGTTTTCAGCCAATCGACCTGATCACCTGCGAAAATCTGTCGAACAGCGAGACAATGGGCTGCAACTCGGCCTGCGAGGCTTCAAACATGTTGAGCCAGTTGGCGATCCCGTCCATCAGCATCAGCACCTGGCTTGCGCTGTCGTCGAGCATGATGATGGCGAGCGCTGATGCGGTCGGAGGGACGAATCGCATTGCAGGATTTAAAGAAGCTTGTAAATCCCGGTTCGCCCTGCCTCATCGATTGAAAACATCATGACCAAGCCTACCTACAAGCGCATTCTCCTCAAAGTCTCAGGCGAGGTCCTGATGGGGAGCCAACCCTACGGCATAGACCTCGATACGGTGGGCCGCGTTGCCGATGAGATCATCGCCTGTGCGGCGACGGGCGCGCAGATCGCGCTCGTCATCGGAGGCGGCAACATCTTTCGCGGACTGGCGGGTGCCGCAAAGGGCATGGACCGGGTTTCCGCCGATCATATGGGCATCATGGCAACGGTCATGAATGCGCTGGCCATGCAGGGCGTGTTCTCGCGCAAGGGCATGGATGCCCGGGTGCTATCGGCGATCGCCATGCCCACCGTGTGCGAAACCTATTCGCATTCCAAGGGCATCTATCACCTGGAGCAGGGCAGGGTCATCATCTGCGCGGCGGGAACGGGCCTTCCCTTCTTCACCACCGATACAGGAGCGGCTCTCCGCGCAGCCGAACTTTCCTGCGATGCGCTGTTCAAGGGCACCAGTGTCGACGGCATCTATTCCGCCGATCCGAAGAAAGACCCAAGCGCCCGGCGCTATGACAGGATCACATTCAACGAGATATTATCGAAAGATCTCCGCATTATGGATCCCGCCGCCATTGCCCTTGCGCGCGATAACGGGATTCCGGTAGTGGTATTTTCCATCCGCAAGCCCGGTGCCGTGATGGAAGTTCTCAGCGGCAACGGGCTCTATACGACAGTGACGAAGGATTGATCCCATGGCCCCACAGCCTTACGACGGACAAGACATCAAGCGCCGCATGCATGGCGCGGTCGACGCCCTGAAACATGATTTCGGCGGATTGCGAACGGGGCGTGCTTCCGCAACGCTTCTCGAACCTATCCACGTCGATGCTTATGGCGCCAACATGCCGCTCGCCCAGGTCGGCTCGGTCACGGTGCCGGAAGCGCGCCTGCTGCAGATCAACGTCTGGGACCGGGGCCTCGTGGCCGCAGTTGAAAAGGCGATCCGCGCCTCGAACCTGGGTCTCAACCCGCAGACCGAGGGCCAGGTCATCCGCCTCCGCATGCCGGACCTCACGCAGGACCGCCGCAAGGAGCTGGTGAAGGTCGCCCACACTTATGCCGAAAAAGCCCGCGTTGCGGTGCGCAATGTGCGCCGCGACGGCATGGATCAGTTGAAGGCCCTTGAGAAGGCGCATCTTATGAGTGAAGATGACCAGAAGAAGAAGGCCGACGAGGTTCAGAAGATGACCGATGAGACGATCAGGGAGATCGAGCAGGTCCTCAAAGGCAAAGAACAAGAAATCATGCAAGTCTGACGAGACACCGTGCCAATGTCGGCCACTGGCCCAAATAACGGCATGCCCCGGCATGTTGCCATCATCATGGACGGCAATGGCAGATGGGCCTCCCAGCGGGGACAGCCCCGCACATCCGGTCACCGCCAGGGTGTGGAAGCGTTGCGCCGCGCGGTACGGGCGGCGGGAGATATGGGAATCGACATTCTCACGCTGTATTCTTTCAGCTCCGAGAACTGGTCGCGCCCTGAATCCGAAGTGCGTTTCCTGCTTGAGCTGCTTCGCCGCTTCATCCGGACAGATGTTGCAGAACTTCACAAGGCTGGCGTCAAGATCATGATGATCGGCGGCCGCGACGGGCTCGATCCCTCCATTCTTTCGATGATGGAAGAAGCCGAGTCGCTCACGCGCGAAAACACCAATCTTAAGCTCGTCATTGCCTTCAATTATGGCAGCAGGCAGGAAATTACCCGCGCCGTGCAATTCATCGCCCGCAAGGTAGCCGAACACAAGATCGATCCCGCTGACATCACTGCCGCAGTCATCGGCAATCACCTCGATACGGCAGGCCTTCCGGACCCTGACCTCCTGATCCGGACCGGAGGCGAACAGCGCCTCTCCAACTATCTTCTCTGGCAATGCGCCTACACTGAATTCGTCTTCTTGCCGGAATACTGGCCCGAGTTCGATGCCGTGCTCTTGCAGCGGGCGATTGACCAGTTCAGGTTACGCGACCGGCGCTTTGGCGGCATCAAGGCGCAGACGGCCTGATGGCCGAAACCGCGCCAGCAAATTCTGCGAAATGGGGTGATTTGGGCGTCAGGGCCCTGTCTGCCGCAGTGCTCATTCCCGTTGTGATCGCCGATGTATGGGTGGGGGGCATCTGGTTTAATCTTTTTGCCGCGCTGATCGGCGTGCTGATGGCTTTCGAGTGGGTGACGATTGTTCACCGCCAGAACCCTGTGCAGTTTGCACTTCACGCGGCAAGCGCCATGTGCGGCGCACTTCTTCCTCTGGATGTCAGCCTGACAGGCGGTCTTGCCGCAATCGCAGTGCTTAGCCTCATTTCAAGTGTTCTCGCGTTCCTGGAAGAGCCCGCAGGCCCCAGGTGGCGCTATTTCGGCGTTGCCTATGTGGGGCTTCCTGCCATTGCGCTCGTGGTGCTGCGCAACGATCCGGACTATGGCATCGCCGCCATCATCTGGGTCATGGTCACGGTGTGGGCTGCTGATACGCTGGCTTATTTCGCCGGCCGCATCATTGGCGGGCCAAAGCTCGCACCGCGCCTGTCGCCGAGGAAAACATGGGCGGGTCTCGGCGGCGCCATGGCCGGAAGTGCGATTGCCTCTACGCTCACCGCGATCTGGATCGGGTTGCCGGGCATCGTGGTGCTGGGGATTTTGGCCGCCATGCTTGCCATCGTCGAACAGGTGGGCGACCTCTTCAAATCTGCCATGAAGCGCCATTACGGCGTAAAGGACTCCGGACGCCTCATTCCAGGACATGGCGGCGTGATCGACCGGGTCGACGGTCTCGTCGCTGTTGCCATGGCCGCAGCATTGATTGGCACGGTAAAGGCGGGCGTGGAACATGCCGGAGCAGGGGTTTTGCTCTGGTAACTATATTTTGCCGAAATCTTGCCGTAAATCCCCCCTCGTGTAGTTAATAAACTGTAAACGGTCGACCAATTCTGGCACGAACCTTGCGGCGCGTTCCGCAGCCTGCCCAAATTGGTTCTTTGTAGGAGTGACGATGGACTTCCTGAGCATATTGCAGATGCCGTTCTCTATAGTGTTCTTCTACGCATTGCCGTTTCTTGTCGCGCTGATGATAATTGTGTTTATTCACGAACTTGGCCACTTTCTGGTGGCGCGCTGGTGCGGTGTCAGCGTCGAAGCCTTTTCAATCGGTTTCGGCAAGGAAATCGCGGGATGGGTCGACAAGCATGGCACACGCTGGAAATTGTCCTGGATTCCGCTCGGCGGCTACGTGAAATTCAAGGGCGACGCCAACGCCGCCAGCTTGCCCGATTCCGAAGCAGTAGAGCGGGCTGCACATGACCCCGGCAACTTTCATGGCAAACCTGTGTGGCAGCGCGCACTTGTTGTTGCTGCCGGTCCAATCGCGAATTTCATTCTTGCGATCTTCATCTTTGCCGCAGCCTTCATGACTGTCGGCCAGCCCGTTACCGAACCGCGTATCGATGAGGTTCTTGCTGGCAGCGCGGCCGAAAAAGCTGGTATCCAGAAGGGCGATCTCATCATCTCGATTAATGGCAATCGCATCGACGATTTCGCTGACCTGCAACAGAATGTCATCACAAGGCCCGGTGAAGAGCTTCTTATGGTTCTGGATCGCGCCGGAACGCCGATCAATCTTACGATCATACCCGAACTCAAGGAAGAGCCCGACGGTTTCGGCGGCAAAATGCGGATCGGCCTGCTCGGCGTCAAGCATAACCCTGAAGGCGGCATCCGCTACGAACGCATGGGATTGTTTGAAGCCGTCGAAAGCGGTGCAAACCGCACCTGGTTCATCGTTAACACGACGTTCCGCTATCTCGGCAAATTGGTAACAGGGCGGGAAAGCCCTGATCAGATTGGCAGCGCCATCGCAATGGCCAATGCAGCTGGTAAAGCGGCCTCGGTTGGCCTCTTTCAGTTTGTCAACATTATTGCGTTTTTGTCGGTCAGTATAGGCCTGATTAACCTTTTTCCAATTCCTATGCTCGATGGTGGGCATCTGGTTTACTATGCCATCGAAGCGGTGCGCAGGAAGCCGCTCGGCCCGGGTGCGCAGGAGTGGGGCATGCGCATCGGATTCTCACTGGTGATCATGCTGATGGTGATTGGCTTGTGGAATGATGTGGTGCGGCTTCTGAACATGGCATCCGGAGGCTGACCGGCCGGTCATCTTTTATTTGCAATCAAGGCCGAAGCGGTTAAAACGGCGGTCTGCGGCAGGGAATCTACTGGGACGGCTAGCGAACGGAAGAATGGCCTTTTAATGCGTTATAAGTATGTAATTGTTGGGTTTCTGGCCATCGCGTTGAGTTTGGTGCTGCCGGTTCTGGCACCGTCTTTCACCGTGTCTTCGGCACAGGCCCAGGCCGTTTCCACGATTATCGTGGAAGGCAACCAGCGCGTCGAAACCGATACCGTTCTCTCCTACATGCAGGTTCAGCCCGGCGATCCCTTCGATCCGGACCGGATTGACGAGTCGATCAAGGCGCTGTTCCAGACCGGCCTGTTCTCCGACGTCCAGATCGGCAGGCGTGGCAACTCGCTTGTGGTTCGCGTCGAAGAAAACCCGATGATCAATCGGGTGAACTTTGAGGGCAACAGCGAAATCAAGGATGCCGACATCGCGAAGGAGGTTGAACTTCGCGAGCGCATGATGTTTACCCGTTCGCGCGTGCTGAGCGATGTGAACCGCGTTATTTCCGTCTACCGCCGCGCAGGATATTATTCCGTCAAGGTTTCGCCCAAGATCATCAGGCTTCCGCAGAACCGCGTTGATCTCGTTTTCGAAATCCAGGAAGGCGATGAGACCAAGGTCAAGGATATCGAGTTCGTCGGTAACGAAGCCTTTGACGACAGCGATCTTCGTGGCGTCGTTGGCACGCAGCGCTACAGCTGGTGGAAGTTCTTCTCGCGCAACAACAACTACGATCCCGACCGTGTCGAATACGACAAGGAACTCTTGCGCCGCTATTATCTCAAGAATGGCTTCGCGGACGTGAAGGTGATCTCGGCGGATGCAGTGCTTTCGCCCGATGCCGATCATTTCACGATCACCTACACGGTGGAAGAAGGGCCGCGCTACACCGTGGCCGATGTCGCCGTCAATGTCGGTGACGCTCAGCTTGATCCCAATGGCTTGATTGAAAACGTCAAGACCGGCGTTGGCGAGTTTTATGACGCCAGCAAGGTGGACAAGAGCGTCGAGAACCTGACGCTGGAAGCCTCGCGCCAGGGCTTTGTCTTCGCCAAGGTGAACCCGGATATCCAGCGCAACGAAGGCGCAAATTCTCTCAACATCACCTACAGCATCGTCGAAGGTCCGCGTACCTACATCGAGCGTATCGATATCATTGGCAACTTCCGCACCGAAGATCAGGTCATCCGCCGCGAGCTGAAGCTGTTCGAAGGCGATGCCTTTAACCGCATCCTTGTCGATCGTGCCCGCCGCCGCCTGACGGCGCTCGACTATTTTGACAAGATCGACTTCCGCGAAGAAGAAGGTTCTGCTCCGGATAAGATCGTCCTGATCGTCGAGTTGCAGGAAAAGTCGACAGGCTCAATCAACTTCTCGGCGGGCTTCTCGACCACGGAATACCTGATCGGCTCTGTCTCCCTCCAGGAGCGGAACTTCATGGGCAAGGGTTACAACGCCAAGATCGACACGACTGTGAGCTTTACGCGCCAGAATGTCGATTTCAGCTTCACAAACCCCTATTTCCTCGGAATGCCGATTTCGGCAGGTATCGACCTTTTCGCGACGAAGACCGACAACACGGAAGTTTCCTCCTACCAGAGTTCGCAGATCGGCGGCGCGCTGCGCACCGGCTTCCGGCTGGATGAGTATAGTTCGCTCAGCCTGAAATACGGTATTGCGTATCGCAGCATCAGCGGCATCGACAAGAAGGAAGCGTCCCCCGCCGTCATCGATACGGAAGGCGACTCTCTCAAGTCTTATATCGAGATGGGTTACACCTGGGACAATCTCGACAGCCCTGTCCGTCCGACCAATGGCTTCCGCGGCCAGCTGATCGGCGACATCGCTGGCCTCGGCGGTGACGTCTACTACGGTGCCATCGAAGCGCACGGCTGGTACTTCATCCCGCTGTATGAGGAGTCGGTGATCCTCAAACTCGAAGCCAACGCAGGCCACATGATGTCGCTCGACGGTAATAATGTTCCTCTGCAGGACCGCTTCTTCAAGGGTGGCGACTCGCTCCGTGGCTTCGCGCGCTCCGGCGTCGGTCCGCGCCAGACCGGCAACGACAACGAGAACGATGCGATTGGCGGCACGACCTATGCGATTGGTACGGTCGAAGTGAACTTCCCGCTCGGCCTCCCGGAAGAATGGGGTGTCGAGGGTGCACTGTTCTCCGACTTTGGTACCGTGTTCGGAGCCGAAGAGGAGACAAGTGCCGACGGCACTGGCTCGTGCAAGATCGGTGCAGGCAAGAAGTGCACCGTGTTCGATACGGCTGATCTCCGCGCCTCGATCGGTGCGGGTGTCATCTGGCAGTCGCCGTTCGGGCCGCTCCGCTTCGAAGTTGCCTATCCTCTCATGCAGGCTGAATATGACGAAACCGAATGGTTCCGCTTCTCGGTGGGCACGCGCTTCTAGACGAAGCAAAATCTCCGGTTAGAATGACAATGGACGGCCTGTCGGGCCGTCCATGACTTTTTGGGGGAATGAATTGCAATGTCCGACGAAGTGACGTCGAAAACACTGAAAACTGCGGATATTGGCCGGATCATGAAGCTTCTGCCACACCGCTATCCCTTCCTGCTCATCGACAAGATGATCGACATGGATGGCGAGGACAGTGGCACCGCGATCAAGAACGTCACGATGAATGAGCCTTTCTTCCAGGGGCACTTCCCCGGAAAGCCCGTGATGCCCGGTGTGCTGCTCGTCGAGGCCATGGCCCAGGCCGCCGGAGCGCTTGTGCTCGATCATCTGGGGGATGAACATGCCGGCAAGCTGGTGTTCTTCATGTCCATTGACAAAGCGCGCTTCCGCAAGCCCGTAGGGCCAGGTGATACTGTTCACATAAAGGTCAAGCTCACCAACAAGCGCGCACCTGTGTGGAAGTACTGGGCCGAAGCGCATGTCGAGGGCAAGAAAGTTGCGGAGGCCGAAATCGGCGCCATACTCATGAACGAGCGCAGCGCCTGAACCTCGCGATCTCATGAAAACGGCCGGGAACATCCCGGCCGTGACTGTTTCTGAGCAAGTTGTTCGAGTCTTACTTCCCGCGAAGCGTCAGCGGAATGTAGTCGCGTTTAGGGGCACCCGTATAAAGCTGGCGCGGGCGGCCGATCTTCTGGCCGGGGTCTTCCATCATTTCCTTCCACTGCGAGATCCAGCCCACGGTGCGGGCGAGGGCAAACAGCACAGTGAACATCGAGGTAGGGAAACCCAGTGCGCGCAGGATGATGCCGGAATAGAAGTCGACATTCGGATAGAGCTTGCGGTCGATGAAGTATGGATCGCTCAGCGCTGCCTTCTCGAGCTCCCGCGCCACGTCGAGAAGCGGATCGTCCTTGATGCCGAGTTCGCCCAGAACCTCATGCGCCGTTTTCTGCATGATCTTCGCGCGTGGATCATAGTTCTTGTAGACGCGATGACCAAAGCCCATCAGCCGGATGTGGGATGACTTGTCCTTCACCTTGGCGATGAATTCCGGAACCTTCGATGGATCGCCGATCTCGGTCAGCATCTGGAGTGCTGCTTCATTGGCGCCGCCATGTGCAGGGCCCCAGAGGCAGGCAATGCCCGCCGCGATGCAGGCGAACGGGTTGGCGCCAGACGACCCGGCAAGACGCACGGTCGAAGTCGATGCGTTCTGCTCGTGGTCGGCATGAAGGATGAAGATCCGGTCCATAGCACGCGCCAGGACCGGGTTCACCACATACTCCTCGCAAGGAACGGCAAAGCACATGCGCAGGAAGTTGGCGGCGTAGGAAAGATTGTTCTGCGGATAAACGAAGGGCTGGCCGATGTGATACTTGTAGGCCATCGCCGCGATCGTCGGCAGCTTGGCGATCATGCGGTGAGACGCAATCTCGCGCTGGCGCGGATCGTTGATGTCGGTCGAGTCATGATAGAACGCCGACATGGCGCCGACCACCGCCACCATCACCGCCATCGGGTGCGCGTCGCGGCGGAAGCCCTGGTAGAACCGGGTCATCTGCTCGTGCACCATCGTGTGGTAGGTGATGTTGCGGTCGAACTCCTTGCGCTGCGCGGGTGTCGGCAATTCGCCGTGATAGAGCAGGTAGCATGCCTCGAGGAAATCACCGTGCTCGGCCAGTTGTTCGATGGGGTAGCCGCGATAAAGCAGTACGCCCTCGTCGCCGTCGATGTAGGTGATCTTGGATTCGCAAGACGCAGTCGAGGTGAAGCCGGGGTCGAAGGTGAAGGCCCCGGTCTGTGCATAGAGCTTTGTGATATCGACGACGTCCGGTCCAATCGAACCCGATTTCACTGGCATTTCGATCGACTTGCCATCGAGTGTCAGTGTCGCTTTTTTCGCATCGTCAGCCATTTAGGCCTCCCAGAAGTCGCGCGTCGATCTTGTGTACAGACTATTGCACCGCACCATAAAAAGGTCAACGTGACTGACCTGATGCTTTCGTCGGAACGGCCATGCAACGGACACCATCGGAATAGGTTCAAGCAAACATTGCCTTGTCATGGAACATCGCAAGTCAAACTTGTGAGAGCCTGTGTTCAGATCGTAGTTTCATCCAGCCTGGTCTCGCAAGCGCGCCAATGATTCTTCCCGGCCCAGAACTTCAAGCACATCGAAAATTCCAGGAGAAGTGGAAGTGCCAGTCAGCGCCGCCCGCAGCGGTTGCGCCAGCTTTCCAAGCTTCTGCCCCTGTGCTTCCGCATGAGCCTTCACGGCGGTTTCCAGCGCCTGAGCCGTCCAGTCCTCCGAGCCTTCCAGCACGGAAATCAGTCCGGACAATGCCTGGCGCCCGCCATCGGCAATGATCTGTGCCGCCTTGTCGTCCATCGGCAACGGCCGCTCCGCAAAAAGGAACTGTGCCCCCTTCAGCAATTCCACAAGCGTTCTGGCGCGCTCCTTCAAGCCGGGCAGGGCTCGCAGCAGCTTTGCCATCATGGCCTCGTCGATCTTTGCAAGCATGGCCTTGCCGCCTTCGGCATGTGGCAGGAAATCGATGAAACGCTTCAGCAGTTCGTCATCCGCCGTGTGGCGGATGTAATGACCGTTGAGGTTCTCAAGCTTGGCAAAGTCGAAGCGCGCGGCACTCTTGCCAATCGACTCGAGGTTGAACCATTCAACCATTTGATCAGTTGAGAAAATCTCGTCATCACCATGGCTCCAGCCGAGCCGCGCCAGATAGTTCCGCATGGCTTCGGGTAAGTAACCCATCGCGCGGTAGGCCTCGACGCCGAGCGCCCCGTGCCGCTTTGAAAGCTTGGCGCCGTCCGGGCCATGGATCAGCGGAATGTGGGACATGTGCGGCACGCGCCAGCCCATGGCCATATAAATCTGCATCTGCCGTGCGGCGTTGGTCAGATGGTCAACGCCACGGATGATGTGGGTGACGCCCATGTCGTGATCGTCCACGACCACCGAGAGATTGTAAGTGGGGTTTCCGTCAGACCGCAGGATGATGAGGTCATCGAGGTCCTTGTTCGGAATGACGACGCGCCCCTGAACGGCGTCGTCTACCACTGTTTCACCCTCCTGGCGCGCGCGGAAGCGGATCGTAGGCTTCACGCCGGCGGGTGCTTCCGAGGGGTCGCGGTCGCGCCACGTACCGTCATAGCGGATCGGGCGCTTCTCGGCCTCGGCCTTCGCGCGCATCTCTTCTAGGTCCTGCTGCGAGCAATAGCAGCGATAGGCCTTGCCTTGTGCCAGCAGTTGCTCTGCCACCTCGCGGTGCCGCGCCGCACGTCCATACTGTGAAACCGGTTCCCCCGCCCAGTCGAGCCCCAGCCAAGTGAGGCCTTCGATAATGGCGTCGATAGCATCGGCGGTCGAACGTTCGCGATCTGTATCTTCGATCCTCAGCAGCATCCTGCCGCCGTGCTTTCTTGCGTAAGCCCAGTTGAACAGCGCCGTGCGCCCTCCGCCGATGTGCAGATATCCCGTCGGCGAGGGTGCGAAACGTGTGATGACTGGCGATGACATGGGCGCCGTACTCCGTATGGACTTAAATTAAGGAAGGTGATTGTGTTGCTGATGCCGCCGCTTAGCACAGGGGCGGGCGCAAGGGGAATGGGCGATGGTGGCGGGGACGCTGGAGCGCGGCGTTGACGAGCAGCGGGAGGGCAGCCGCAGCACATTCAAATGGCTCCGAAATGCGTTGGCGGAGCAGGAAGGGCGGGGCTTCCTGTGGTCACCCATCGCGCTCACATTCGGCATCTGGCTCTATTTTGGCCTTGCAGCAGAGCCTTCAATGATCGTCACCACAGCCGTGGCCGCACTTGCGGCTATGTTCCTGTGGATTGGCCGCCGCATGCCAGTGATGATCCTTGCAGCCCTGATCGCCAGTGGCTTCATGCTCGCCAAGGCCAGAACCGAGATGACCGCCACGCCGCTGCTGCGTGCCACGACCGATGAGGTACTGGTGACAGGACGCATCGCCGATGTGCAACGCGCCAGCCGAGGCCGGCTCACCATTATCATCGCTCCCGATCAGATCGAGGGCCTGTCATTCGAAAATCTGCCCCGCCGCGTCCGACTGTCTTCGGCGCTGAAGCTGGGACAACCCGCTCTCGGTACGCGCGTCACACTGAAGGCGCGTCTGTCCCCATTGCCGTCACCGGTCATGCCGGGCGGCTTCGACTATGGCCGCAAACTGTGGTTCGAATCGATCGGCGGAACCGGCCGGGTCACAGCGGCCATCACGTTACTCGACAATGCCGTTCCGTGGACAGCACGGCTCGGCACGGCGTTGAGCGGCATTCGTGCCGCCATGGGCGCGCGCATCGATGCGGTGCTGGACGAGCCCTACGCCTCGTTTGCCGAAGCGCTGATCACGGGCGAACGCAGTGCCATCCCTAAAGACCTGAACCAAAGCCTGCTGGTCTCGGGTCTGTTTCATATTCTCTCGATATCGGGCCTCCACATGTGGCTGGTAGTGGGCGGCGTGTTCTGGGCGGTGCGCGCGGCACTGGCCGTCGTACCGGGATTGGCACTTCGATACCCGATCAAGAAATGGGCCGCCGCCGCCGCACTTGCCATGGGCCTGTTCTACATGCTGCTGGCAGATTCGGGCGTTGCCACGCAACGGTCCTACATCATGATTGCGGTCGTGTTCTTCGCGGTGCTGGTGGACCGTCCGGCAATTTCCGCCCGCAATCTGGCAATCGCGGCACTGCTGATCCTGCTGTTTGAGCCAGAAGCCGCAATAGAGGCAAGTTTCCAGATGTCGTTCCTCGCGGTGCTGGGACTCGTCGCCTTCTACGAAGCGTGGTCCCGGTTCACAGCCGCCCGAGATGGCGAGCAGGCTTACGCCAAACATTGGCTGAACCGGTGGAGCATGAAACTCGCCAAAGGCGCTTCGGCATCCGTTCTGACCACACTCGTCGCAGGCGGCATGTCTTCAATCCCCGCAGCCTATCATTTCGGCAGGATCGCGCCCTACAGCCTCATCGCCAACGGGCTGGCCATTCCCGTCATCGGGTTTTTGGTGATGCCATTTGCACTTTTGAGCGCTGTACTGATGCCCTTGGGATTGGAAGCACTGCCCCTTTGGGTCATGGGGGAGGGCCTGCGGCTGGTGATAATCATATCAGATTGGGTGGCAGGCTTCAGCGGTGCCGACGTCGTCGCCGCGCAGCCATCCCCAATCGGGGTCGGCGTGGTGGCTTTCGGAACGGTGCTTTTGTGCCTTCTCGCCGGAAAGCTCCGGCTTGGCGCCTTGCCGCTGATAGCGATTGGCGCGGCGCTCATGGGCTTCACGCCGCAAGGTGCCGACGTTCTGGTCGAGCGCACCGGGCAGAATGTGGCCTTTCGCAACGAGGAAGGACTTCTGGTTCCAGCACATCCCAAACGCGCCCGCTTTACGGTGGAGAAGTGGCTGCAGGTGACAGGAGACGAGGCCGCGCCGGCGGCGGCTGCAAAACGCGCGGGCTGGACTTGTCAAGGCATCCGCTGCGATACTGTACTGAAGGGAAAGCGCATTGCTTTCATCAGCAAGACCGAGACCGAAACCCAGCCTCTCGACTGTACCGGGATCGACATTCTCATCACCGACTTTCCGCTCCGCCGCCGTTGCAGCAACGTGCCGTTCCGCATCGACCGTTTCGATTTGTGGCGGAATGGCGCCTATGGCTTGCGGATCACGGCATCCGGCATCGCCGTCGAGACGGCTCGCGATTCTCAAGGGCGGCGACCTTGGGTGGTGGAGCCGCAGGCCCGCACCACCCCTTGGAAACCACGGCCGCCCACGCGTTCCGTCGAAGAGTGACGAAACATGAACAATCCGTACATTGACCTCGGACCCCAATCGCGGCATGAGGCGGGAATGTCCGCCGCACCCAAATCAGTCTCCATGGGCGATATCCGCAAGGAGATTGACCGCATCGACGACAGCCTCATCAAGCTCCTGGCGGAACGTCAGCGCTGGGTCGAAAAAGCCGTGGTGGTGAAGAAGCGTGATGGCTTGCCCGCGCGGGACGATGCGCGCATCGCACAGGTGATCGACCACGTGCGTGTGCTGGCGCGGGGCCACAAGGTTGACCCGGCGTTGGTGGAAGCCATGTGGACCGAGATGGTCGAATGGTTTGTTGCATACGAGGAACGCTTCATCTGAGGCTCGACGTGCTGTACGAGCCGTTGCAGAATGGCACTCATGCAATTTCCCAATCTGTTCTCGCCGTTCACCATCAAATCCACCGAGATCCGCAATCGCATCTTCTCGACGGGGCATGACACATATTTGCCCGAAGGCGGGTTGCCGTCCGAGGCTCTGATCGCCTATCAGCGTGCCCGCGCGCGCGGTGGGGCAGGGCTCATCGTCATCCAGGTCGTCGGCGTCCATGAAACCTCGCGTTATACCGAGGCGCTGCTGATGGGAACGTCGGACGACTGCATCGCGCCCTTCAGGCGGCTGTTCGACGCAATCCATGCCGAGGGCACCAAGGTGTTTGTGCAATTGTTCCATCCGGGCCGCGAGTTGCTGGGCCGCCCGGATGGCGTGGTGCAGCCAGCCTTTGCGCCCTCGCATTCGCCCTCCGAGCGTTTCAAGGTTATTCCGCGCGAGATGTCTCTAAGCCTCATCGGCGAGATTCTTGAGGGTTTTGGACAGTCCGCACGGCGAATGGCGGAAGCCGGTGCCGATGGCGTGGAGATCGTCGCCAGCCATGGCTATCTTCCTGCGCAATTCATGAACCCGAACGTGAACCGCCGCAGCGACCAGTATGGCGGCTCGCTTGAGAACCGTTTGCGCTTCACTCGCGAGGCGATTGCCGCCGTGCGGGCGAACGTGCCACCCGAATTCATCGTCGGCATGCGCATGTCGGGCGATGAACACGACGAGGATGGATTGACCGAGGATGACTCGACCGTCATCGCGCGAAGCCTGGCACCTGAACTCGATTATCTGAATGTTATTGCTGGAACATCTGCCACGGCATCGGGCGCGGCCCACATCGTGCCTTCAATGGCAAACACCCACGGCTATGTGGCGCCCTTCGCCCAGAAGGTGAAGCAGGTGACGGGAAAGCCCGTCTTCGTCGCGGGCCGCATCAACCAGCCGCAAATCGCCGAGGAAGTCCTGGCATCCGGCGCTGCCGACATGTGCGGCATGACCAGGGCCATGATCTGCGATCCCGAAATGCCGAACAAGGCGCGGGCAGGCGCAAGTGACGATATCCGCGCTTGTATCGGCTGCAATCAGGCATGCATCGGGCACTTTCAATTGGGTCTTCCGATCTCCTGCATCCAGCATCCCGAGACGGGCCGTGAACTGAGATACGAGGTGAAACCGAGCGCCGCCACGAGGCGCAAGATCATTGTCGTCGGCGGCGGGCCTGCGGGCCTGAAGGCCGCAGCGGTCGCTGCGCAGCGCGGGCACGACGTTCACCTGCACGAGCGCGAGGCGCAAACCGGCGGGCAGGCCAGGCTGGCCCAGCTTCTGCCCAAGCGCGCCGAATTTGGCGGCATCATCACCAACCTCACACGCGAGGCCGAGCGTCATGGCGCCATCATTCACCGCCGCAGCGATGTGACGCGTGAACTCATCGAAAGCGAGAGGCCCGACGCGGTGATCGTTGCGACAGGATCGAAACCGCACATGCCGCCGATGGAGGGCGAGGCCGCGCAGATTGTTCATGCCGCCGACATCCTCGCAGGCCGCGCCACGACGGGTGCCCGCGTCGTCATCTACGACTGGCATGGCGACTGGACGGGTGCGGGCATTGCGGAGAGACTTGCGGCCGAGGGCGTGCATGTGCGCCTTGCGGTGAATGCGATGTGCGCCGCCGCGAACATACAGACCTATATCCGTTTCGAGGTCATCGCCCGCCTGCACAAGCTTGGCGTCGAGGTCCATCCCTGGCTCAGGCTCTACGGGGCCGATGGCAATACGGCCTACTTCATCCACACGCCATCGCGAGAGGCGGTGGTGATGGAAGGCGTCGACACAATCGTTCTGAACACACCCAACTTGCAGGAAGACGGTCTCGTCACCGTGCTCGAACGGCTTGGCATCGAGCATCACCTGATCGGAGACGCCTTAAGTCCACGCACGGCGGAAGAGGCCGTCTACGAAGGAATGAGGGCCGGCCTAGCGGTGTAAACCCTCACCCGCAAATCTTTTTCAGGCCTTCCCACTGCGCATCCGTCATCACAGGCCTAGCCAGGATGCCATCGGGCAGCGGCTGGATTTTCCGGATGCGATCCTCCGTGCCCGGATGTGTTCGGAGCACAGAGGTGAACTGCCCCCAACCGCCAGATGATGACTTGCCTTCTTCCGCCAGAATGATTCCGAAAAATTCCTTCAATCCAAGCGGATCGATTGCGGCATCGGTCATCAGTTTTATTGCGACGTCGTCTGCTTCGGCTTCTGCCTCGCGCGTGTAAGTGAGGATCGCGGCAACGCCTGCAATGGACGCCAGCGCATCGCTGCCGCCGCCCGTGACGATGCTGAGCAGGATCTGCAATCCGGTGGCGCGAACCAGCTGTGCTTCGGAGTGCCGCTTCATCACATGGCCCACCTCATGTGCGAGCACACCCGCCACCTGTTCGGGGCGGGTGGCGCGGCGGATCAATTCACTGGTGATGACGATGCGTTCGCCGGGCATGGCGAAGGCGTTCATCACCGGCACGTCGTAAACGCTTATGCCGAGCGGCGGCAGTTCCGGATTTCCCTCCGCAATCCGCGCCGCCATCGTACCCAGCGCTGAGATGCCTTGAGCGCCATTGCACTTTCGCGCGCCTTCGGTGAGCGAGGCTTCGACCTGTGTGCCAACCCGGTCTCGCCAGCTGTCTGGCAAGACAAAGGCGAGCTGCTGCGGCGCAAGCTGCAATACGAGGTAGCCTGTAATGCCGATTGCCGCGATGGCGCCCGCGATCCATGACGCCGCCTTGCCCGCACCCTTGAAGTTGAAGCCGCCCTTGAGTTGAGGTGCGCGTGCGATCAAGTCCCGGGCCAGCACCTCGTTGTTCAGGATTAGCCTCGCACCCGGTTGGCTCCGATGCGTAATGCGGAACGGCCGACCGGCGTGATAAGGGTCGATCGCATCCATCTCGGCAAAGCTCCACCTCTGCGAAGGTGTCGTGCTGCCATCAAAGTACAGCGCATCGTTTTGCAGCATGGCCGTTACCGGATGGTCAGCCGCAGAGTGACCATCGAAATAGATCGCATTCGCCATCAGATGCCACCGATGTCGAGCGCATCCGCCAGTCCTTCCCCGGTCTTGTAGAGCGGGGCGCGCGATTGCAGGATGCGGTCCACGTCCACTTCGCCGTCGGCTTCGAGCCTGTCGCAGAGATATCGGATGAGGCGTTGCTGGATGAACGGTGCAGCAATTCCCAGCGTGAAAATCCACAGCAGCAAATTGCCGATGGTGAGCGCGATGATGCTTCCCGCCGTTGCATTGAGGCGGAATCGCGCCCGGTCGATCAGCGTGTAGCTCGCGAACACCGAAAGCTCGCGCGCCGTATAGAATGCCCAGATCACCGGATAAATTACGCTGAACGCCAGGAACATGGCGAGCAGCCCGGCCAGAATTACGAAACCCACTACCAGTTTGTCGTCGGCGGATGGAGTCTTGTCCATCATGATCTCGGTGAACCACTGGGTCAGCGGGCCCGTGATGATGGGCTGCAGTACCACGAAAAACAGCGTCACCACGCCGATGATCGCGCCAAGCGTCAGGAACCAGCAGACGGCATAAGCGGGGTAAAGCGGCCCGGCGCGGCCCTTGAATGCGAAGGGCATGTCGCCGAAGCGTGTCGCCCCGATCATCTGCTGCTGGAGGTTGAAGTTCATGACGGGCGTCGTCCAGCCCAGCGTTGCCGCGCGCGCCAGCAAGGCGCCGAAATAGGTGAGCGAGTAAGTCATGGCCGAGCCCTCGAGCCCGCCGCGAATGCCGCGCCACAAGGTGCGCGAAAGCTGATAGCGCCTTGCCCTGAAAAGGGCCGCACCCCACAGCAGCGATACGATGAGGAACACCAGCGTCTGGATGCCGGCGACGGCTGGATGTTCAGGCCCATAAGCAACGCTGATGGCCGATACCGCCAGGATCACCGGCAAGCCCAGCACTGCAAATACGATGAGCGCGCCCTTGAACAGCTCGATGCCCCTGCCGGTGTATTCGAGCGGTTGCCCATTGATATGAACGCAAGCCCAGATATGGCGCCGGATGTTGGTGCGCGCCCAGAAGCGGTAAAGCGTGAGCGTGAGAAGACCCAGCAGGAAATTGACGAGCGAGAGCTTCAGCAGCCCATCGCGCGGTATATAGTCGATACGAAGGGTTTCGAGGCCCGAAACAGGTTGGTGAGATGGATATGCAGCGGTCATTGAACGACCTTATTGCAGCTTCTCTGAACGGTATATGAAGCCTGCGTGCGGCGCGACACGTAATCTGTTGCCGATATGCAACATCGTCGCGATTTGTGAGCACTGTCCAAATACGCCTGATTCTGAACCTTTTATCCGCCCAAATTGCCTCCTAGCGTGAAGCTCTGCACGGGTGAGAGCCTGCAGCAGATTCGGGAGGGCTCCGGACAAGGGCAGCGCATTCAGAGCGGCATGGTGAACACCATGGCGGCCGAATGGATGTGGGTTGCAGCTTGGCGGAGCATGGACCGTTCGTGATGAACAATAACTGACGGTGTGTAATGGGTTATCCCGGAATCAATACAATCTTCGCGAATGCGAAGCATCGGCCCGTCCGGGAGGTCTGAGGAAACGTGCAGAATTCGCGTGCATTGAAAGTGGTCTGGAACGACGGCGCCTTGAAGCGTCTGTTGCTCGTTCTGCTGGCCATTTTTGCAGTGTCCGCGCCACTCAGGGCGGCCGAGGATGCATCCGGTCCGCTTGCCGATTTCTACTCCTATCTGCCCGCCGCACCTGAAATCAGCCTGCCCGAAATCAGCATTCCGTTCTGGACGGACGACCTGAAAAAGGCCAAGCGCGCCTACCGCGGTGGCAATTACGACCGCGCGGTGAAGTTTTTCCGCCGGGCGTCCGATGACGGCAACATCGTGGCCGACTGGTATCTGGGCCACATGTACCGACAGGGCCGCGGTGTCCCGCATGACGATGCCGCCGCCTTCACCTACTATTCCCGCGTTGCCGATCACTATGATCCGGACGAGGGTGACCAGAACCGTCTCCGCATCGTGGTGGACTCCATGGTTCGCATCGCCGACTATCAGCGCACGGGTGCGGCAGGTGCAGGCCTCAAGCCCAACCCGCAGGCAGCGGCCCGCGCCTATCTGAAGATTGCCACCACCTATGGACACCCAGCCGCGCACTATGCGCTGGGCGTGATGAGCATCAAGGGGCAGGGGGTGAAGAAGAACCCGCAGCAGGGCTTGAAATGGCTCATCGCCTCGGCCCGCAAGCGCTATGCGCCGGCAGAAGCCTTCCTTGGCGAGCTTTACTGGGAAGGAAAGATCGTGCGCGCAGATCGCACCCGCGCCCTCATGTGGTATATTCTCGCCCGCCAGTCGGCGCGGCCCGAGGAGAACCCTGAGATCTATGACCGCGCCCTGCAGCTGGAAGCGAATGCTGGCGAAGAAGAGCGGATCGAGGCCGAAGCCCGCGCCCGCGTGTGGGATGGGCAATATCCGGTCGAGGGCGCAAGGTCTGCTTCCGCCGACTGACTACCTGAGCGGCGGACTGCGGCTTGGCCGCGTCACGATGAAGGTCGAAACCGCCAGGAACAGTATGACGGCCGAAGCGACTGCCCACAGCGGCGCATGTGCCCGGAAATACATGTAAGCCACTGCGATCGTCATCATGAGCATCGAAAGAATCTTGGCGCGAAGCGGAATGACGCCACTATCCTGCCAGTCGCGGACGTAAGGTCCAACGATCTTGTTCTGGCGGATCTTGTGCGCCGTCGCAGGGGATGACTTTGAAAAAGCCCACACCGCAAGAATCAGGAAGGGCGTGGTCGGAAGCAAAGGCACAAAGGCGCCGATGACGCCGAGCGCCACCGAGATCCAGCCGGTTGCAAGCAGTAACGGACGCTTCAGCATTCTCACGACAGCATCCGGGCCTTCGTCCTTGCGAATAACTGCCGCTTCATGTCATCAACTCCGCCCATGGCCAGAAAATCCGGACAAGTCGATCGGGTGAAGACAATCGACGTTGAAATCAAGGCGCAGCCGTCGTTTCTCGGCAAGCTGCGGGCGTATTTCTTCACCGGCCTCGTCATAACCGCGCCAATTGCGATCACCGTGTGGGCCACATACTGGTTCGTCACCATGTTCGATACCTGGGTAAAGCCCTTCATTCCGCAGCGATACAATCCCGATACATATCTTCCGTTCCCGGTTCCGGGTTTCGGATTGATCTTCGCATTGATCGCCATCACGCTGATCGGCGCGCTGGCCGCAAACCTGGTCGGGCGCACGCTCATCGGATTATGGGACAAGATCCTGAACCGTACGCCTATCGTGCGTTCGGTTTACAAGGGTTCGAAGCAGATCTTCGAAACACTGTTCGCGCAGAAGGGCGCTTCGTTCCGCTATGTCTGTCTTGTCGAATGGCCGCGGAAGGATGTGTGGTCCATTGCCTTCGTCTCGCGCGACGTGGATGGCGGTCACATCGGTCTCGAGCCGGGCCGCGCGATGTACGCGGTCTACGTCTCGACCACGCCCAACCCTACATCCGGATACGTTTTCTTTGTCGATGTCAACGAGGTGAGAATACTCGACATGACCGTGGAAGACGGACTGAAATTGGTGATTTCAATGGGACTGGTCTTCCCCGACCGGCCGCTGCTGGAGCAGGAGGAGGCCGCTGCTGCCCAGATCGCGGAGCCGCCGAAGCAGAAGGCACCGGCCAGGAAAAGAGTGAAATAGAAAGCAGACTGAGTTTACCCCGCCGAGAGCAGCCTGATCGCTTCCTCGCGTTCGAACAGATAGAGCAACACCTTCAACGCCTCGCCACGCTGCGATACCAGAATTGGATCGCGGCCCAGCACAAGCTGCGCGTCATCGCGCGCCGCCGCTAGCAAGTCGCCATCGGTTGAAAGATCGGCCATGCGGAACAACGGCAGGCCGGATTGCCGCGTACCCAGCATTTCGCCTGCACCCCGCAACCGCAAATCCTCCTCCGCGATCCGGAACCCATCTTCCGTTTCCCGCATGATCGAAAGCCTTGCCTTGGCGGTTTCGCCCAAGGGTTCCTGATAGAGCAGCAGGCAGGATGATTTGCCGGAGCCGCGCCCCACGCGGCCCCGTAACTGGTGCAACTGCGCCAGCCCAAAGCGCTCGGCATTCTCGATCACCATGACGGTTGCCTCCGGAACATCGACGCCCACTTCGATAACGGTCGTAGACACGAGCAGTTTCAGGGTGCCGTCCTTGAACTCCGCCATCACGCGGTCCTTGTCCGGCCCCTTCATGCGGCCGTGTATCAGCCCCACCTGACCCTTGTAGCGGGTGGCAAGCGACAGGAAGCGATCCTCGGCGGCGGCGAGGTCGACCACCTCACTCTCTTCAACCAACGGGCAAACCCAGTAGGCACGGTTGCCCTGCGCCATGCTGCGGCCCAGCCCATCGATCACCTCGTCAAGCCGCGTCATGGGGATCACACGCGTATCGATAGGTAATCGTCCAGCGGGTTTCTCCGTCAGCTTGGAAACATCCATGTCACCATAGACGGTGAGCGCAAGGGTGCGGGGAATGGGCGTTGCCGTCATCACCAACAGGTCAGTGGATGTTCCGGCCTTCGCCTGAAGGGCGAGACGCTGATGCACGCCGAAGCGATGCTGCTCATCGATGACCACGAGGCCGAGATCGCGAAATTCGACATCATCCGTGAACAGAGCATGTGTGCCGACGAGAATCTGCACGTCACCCGATTTCAGCCGCGCCAGTGTCTCGTCTCGCGCCTTGCCTTTTTCACGTCCCGTCAGCAGCGCGATTGATATTCCCGCCGCATCGCAGAGCTTCGACAGTGTCGCATAATGCTGCCGCGCCAGAATTTCAGTCGGCACCATCATGGCGCCTTGAGCGCCACTCTCGACCGCAGCGGCAAGCGCCAGAAGTGCAACCACGGTTTTGCCCGAGCCCACATCACCATGTAGCAGCCGCAACATGCGTTCGGGTGCCACCATATCGCGGAGGATTTCGTCAACTGCAGTCACCTGCGCATTGGTCAGGCTGTAGGGCAGGGCCGAGATCAGCTTCGCCCGCAATTCGCCTGAGCCGCGATGGCTGCGCCCCGCCGCCCGCTTCAAGTTGGCGCGCACGAGGCTCAGGGCCAGCTGGTTCGACAGCAGTTCGTCATAGGCCAGCCGCCGCCGCGCATGCGAGTCCGGCCCGAGAGATGACACCGTTTCAGGGTGATGCTGCGCCCGCAGTGCTTCCGGGAATGATGGCCACTGGTGCCTTTGCAGGAAAGCGGGGTCCTGCCATTCCGGCATCAGTGGAAGCCGTTCCAAGGCCGAGCGGATGGCCTTCGTCAGCACCTTGGGCGAAAGCCCCTCGGTCAGCGGATAGACCGGCTCGATGAGCGGCATCCGCTCGAAATCTTCCTTCGAGACAATATGATCGGGATGCGCCATCTGGGCCTCATCCTTGAACCACTCGATCTTGCCGGAAACGAACCGCGTCTCGCCCTCGGGCAGCATGCGCTTCAACGAATCCGCATAGGCATGAAAGAACACCAGCGTCATCATGCCGGTGCCGTCGTAGAGATCGACGCGATAGGGCAGGCGTTTGTTAAGGGGCGGCGGTGGCCTGTGCTTGGCCACGATGGCCTCGACCGTCACCACGCCCTCTGGCGGCAGTTGCGCGATGGTGGGGCGGAAGCGGCGGTCAACGAGGCCCGTGGGCAGGTGGAACAGCAGGTCGATGATCCGCGTCGTATCACCCGGCGTCCCGTGCGAGGGACGGAGGAAGCCCGCCATGATTTTGTCGATCTTGGTACCGATGCCCTTGATACCGGAAGCCCCGGCAAACAGCGGATTGAGGAACGATGGTCGCATATGCCCTATTTCAATGGGAACTGGTTGCGGTGCAAGGGTGGATGAGGCATGAAACGCCCGCGATGAACAGCCAATCCGATGACGACGCCACCCGCCGCAAGCGCCTTCTCTGGCGTGCCACCCACCGGGGCATCAAGGAGATGGACCTGATTCTGGGCGGCTTCGTGGTGCGCCACATCGAAAGCTTCGATGGAGCCCAGCTGAGCCAGCTTGAAGCCATCATCGACATCCCCGATCAGGAGATGCTCACCTGGGCCACGAAACAGGCGCCGATCCCGCCGGAGCATGTCTCGCCGCTGCTTGTCCAGATCCTCGATTACCGGCCATGATCGACCTGACAAAACTGATCCCCCGCTTGGGCAGGCCGGGCCGCACCGCCGTTTCCGGCGTGCCGCAGGGCTTGGACGCCATGCTGCTGCCGCTGATCGCGAAAGAGGCCGGAAAGCGCGTTACTGTCCATGTCGCCTTGGACGACCAGCGCGCCGCCGTGCTGGCCGATCAGCTCGCCTTCTTCGCGCCGAAGCTGCAGATCCTGCGCTTTCCCGCCTGGGATTGCCTTCCCTATGACCGCGTTTCGCCCGTGGCCGATATCGTCGCCCGCCGCCTCGCCACATTGGCCCGCCTCATCCAGCCTATCAGCCAGCCTCTCGTGCTGCTGACCACCGTCAACGCCGTCCTCCAGAGGGTAGTGCCGCGCGAACTGATCGCCGGGCACACCTTCACGGCCACGCCCGGCCACAGCGTCAACAGCGACAAGCTGATTGCGTTTTTGAGCGAGAATGGCTTCTCGCGCACCGGCACTGTGGTGGACCCCGGCGATTTTGCGGTGCGGGGCGGCATCGTCGATATCTTCCCGCCGGGCTCGGATGCGCCCGTGCGCCTCGACTTTTTCGGCGATGCGCTGGAGTCGATCCGCAGCTTCGATCCCGAATCCCAGCGCACAACGTCCACGCTCAAGCGCTTCACGTTGAACCCCGCGAACGAAGTGCTGCTGAACGAGGACTCGATCAGCC